>CAXUCQ010000256.1:0-4863 GCA_964249295.1 uncultured Armatimonadales bacterium
TCAGCTTGTGCAGCTGCTTGGTGATCTGCTCGACCTCCTGCTCGTCGCCGTTGACGACCAGGGTCATGCGCGAGACCGCCGGGTCCTGGGTGATGCTGACGGCCAGGGACTCGATGTTGTAGCCGCGGCGGGAGAACAGGCCCGAGACGCGGGACAGGACGCCCGGCTTGTTGTCCACCAGGACGGTGATGGTGTGCTGCTGACTCAAAAGCTTCGTCGCTCCTTATGCTGCCGTTCCGTCTGCAGGCTTTGACTCCGGGACCGGCCCGTCTCCTAAAACGCCGGCACGTCCTGGCGGGTGGGCAGGACGAGCATGTCGGTGATGTTGACGTGGGGCGGCTGGCTGAGCGCGAACACGACGGCCTGGGCGATGTCTTCGGAGAGCAGGGCCGATCCCTCCTCGCGTTGACGCTTCTGCGCCTCCGGGTCCGTCCCGCGCTCGCCCCAGAACTCGTTGAGCGTGTAGCCGGGCGAGATCACGCCGACGCCGACGCCGCTCTGGACGACCTCTTTGCGCAGCCCTTCGGCGATGCCGTAGACGGCGTATTTGGTCGCCGAATAGACGACCTCGCCGGGCCAGACCGTCCGCCCCGCGATGCTGGCCGTCAGCAGGATCTGCCCCGACCGCTGCGCGACCAGGTGTGGGACCGTCGCCCGCAGGGTCCGCAGGACGCCCATGATGTTCAGGTCCACGCCCCGCGCCCATGCTTCTGGGTCGCCGTCGGCGATGCGGCCCGGAATGGCCGACCCGGCGTTGGCGAACACGGCGTCCAGGCGCCCGAACTTCTCCAGGATGGCCGGCACCAGGCCGTCCACGTCGGCCTGTCGGGTCACGTCGCCGGGCAGTGTCAGGACACTGGCGGCCCCGAGTTCCTTCTGCAGCGCCTGCAGTTTGTCCGCCGACCGGGCGAACAGGGCCACCTTCGCGCCCGCCGCGACCAAGGCGCGCGCCGAGGCCGCCCCGATCCCGCTCGATGCCCCTGTGACGAGTACAACTTTGTCCACAGTTTACATTCCTTTCGTCCGTCTTGACGGAGCCAGCCTCATCGGCCAGCCCCCGTCCCTGATACAATCCTACATATGCCGGCGACGCCCTGCTCGACGTCGGCGAAGTCTTCGGGAGACATCACGCCGAGGATGCACCGGACGTCTATCTTATCAACCGTCACCACGATACTGCTCAATCATTCAGGATAACGTCACCGGGGCGCGAAGGTTCGACGATGTTGCTTGTGATCGCCGCACCGATCAGTTTGATGCCGGCCTGGTTAAATCTTCCGTGCTGAGAACGACGACAGGGCGATATTTACTTCCCAGGCCGTCGCTGAACACAACATTCGCCAAGACGACATCCCCACGTTGATAAGCGGTTCTCATAGGGTGTCATAGATGGCGTCTTGATCGTTGTCCCAGAGTTCCTACAGGGAGCGCATCGAGGCCCCCTTCCACTCTGCCAGGAGCGCCTGTTCTGCCTCGTCATCGCCCCGCAAAAAGGTGATGATGACTTCTTCCTGGTCATAGCCTTCAATCGGCTCGGCGGGACGTGCAACCCCATCAACGAACTGGCCTCTCACGCATAACATGGCAGTACCTCCTGAAGCGGCGCCGTTCGGTACGCTTTCTGCTTACGCCGTACCTCCGCAGATGTTCAATCCTCCCCAATGGTTTTTGTGAATCCCTGCTCTATATCGGCCACCAACTGAGTATGAAACGATTGGCCCCACAAATACCGATCCTTATCCCTCAACGTCAGCGCCTCTGGCGCAGTTCTCTCCACTGCCGTCTTGAAGTCCTGATAGCGTGGCCAAAGTTTCTCGAAGACTGAAACATCACCCAGACTATGGAAGTCATTTAGAACCCCGCACACCCGCGTATCATAGACAGTAAAGTCTTCTGGGTACAGAACCGTCAGAATCGCGGATGCAATGGGAAGGCGGAACTCCCAACCTCCCCAATCCCACAGATAGCGTAGCCTTTCCTTGGCTGAGGGGCGTTCGGCCAAACTTGCTGTTAATGCGTAAACAGCCGCATCCAGATTGTCATGGCCTTGCTTCAGTAATCTTCTCGCGACGTATGATTTGGCACGGTTAGCCTTCCAACTGATAATGCAGAAGAAGTCATAGGCTGTCAGAAAGCCATCCGCTTGGAAACGCTGGCGCACTGTGTCAAATAAGTAGTCTTCGAGATTATACAGTGCCAAATAATTCATGCGGTTCCCCCTCGGTTGCTGACTACTTCTGCGGCGCAACGGGCAGGAAGCCCTTTCACCCAAGAAGCTCCTGCTCGACGCGCACCGGCTGGCGCGGGACGAGTTCTTCCTCGCGAGCCGGGCGGGTGTCTTCCTCGTCCATGTAGACCTCGCTCGCCATGTAGCTGTCCAAGGGGACCATGTCCGGGGGGCGCTGGACGACCATCTGCGCGATGGTGCCGCCGGAGGGGATCATCGGGTAGACGTTCTCCTCCTTGGCGATGCGGAAGTCGAGCACGGTCGGGCGGTCGGTGACGGTCATCGCTTCTTCCAAGGCCGCCGTGACCAGGGCGGGGTTGGAGCAGCGGATGGCGTGGGCGCCGTAGGCCTCGGCGAGCTTGACGAAGTCCGGCGACGCTTCCAGATCGACGTTGGAGTAGTTCGAGTCCCAGAACAGTTCCTGCCACTGGCGGACCATGCCCAGGTACTGGTTGTTCAGGATGCAGATCTTGATGGGCAGCTTGTAGACCGTGGCGACCATCAACTCCTGGATGCACATCTGGATCGAGCCGTCGCCCGAGACGCAGAAGACGTGGGCGTCGGGACGCCCGAACTGCGCGCCGATGGTGGCGGGCAGGCCGAAGCCCATCGTCCCCAAGCCGCCGGACGTGACGAACTGGCGGGGCTGGAGACACTTGTAGAACTGGGCGGCCCACATCTGGTGCTGTCCGACATCCGTGACGACGACGGCCTGGTGGTCCGAAACGGCGCCGATCTGCTCGATGACGTACTGGCCGTGCAGGACGCCGTCCTGGGGGTAGTGCAGCGGGAAGTCCTGCTTGAGCGTGGACACGCGGGCGGTCCAGTCGGGGTGCTGCATGGGCTTGACGACCCGGAGCAGCTCGGTCAGGACGGCTTTGACGTCGCCGACGATGGGGACGTCGGCGGGCAGCACTTTGCCGATCTCGGCGGGGTCGACGTCGATGTGGATGATCTTGGCCTTCGGCACCCACTCGTCGGCCTTGCCGGTCACGCGGTCGTCGAAGCGCGCGCCGACGGCGACGAGCAGGTCGCACTCGCTGACGGCGTAGTTGGAATAGGCCGTGCCGTGCATGCCGAGCATCCCCAGCGACAGCGGGTGCGTCTCGGGGAACGCGCCCAGACCCTTCAGGGTCGTGGTGACGGGGATGTCGGTCTTCTCGGCCAGCGCGGTGACCTCGGCGGCGGCGCCGGACGCGACGGCGCCGCCCCCGACATAGAGCAGCGGGCGCTCGGCCTGGGCCATCAGGTCGGCGGCGCGCTTGATCTGGCCGATGTGGCCCTTGGTCGTGGGCTTGTACGAGGGGATGTCCACGTTCTCGACGGGCGTGTAGTCGAACTCGGCGCGCAGGATGTCCTGCGGGATGTCGACCAGGACGGGGCCGGGCCGGCCCGAGCGGGCGACGTGGAAGGCCTCGGCGATGACGCCGGGCAGTTTGGTCACGTCTTTGATGAGCCAGTTGTGCTTGGTGATCGGCATGGTGATGCCGGTGATGTCGGCCTCCTGGAAGGCGTCGGTGCCGATGAGGTTGGTCTTGACCTGGCCGGTGATGGCGACGAGGGGGACGGAGTCCATCATGGCGTCGGCGATGGGGGTGACGAGGTTGGTCGCGCCCGGCCCGGACGTGGCGAGGCAGACGCCGACCTTGCCGGTGGCGAGGGCGTAGCCTTCGGCCATGTGGCCGGCGCCCTGCTCGTGGCGGACCAGGATGTGCCGGATGTCGGCGAACTGCGCGATGGTGTCGTAGAGCGGGATGACGGCCCCGCCCGGATAGCCGAAGATCGTGTCCACGCCCTCGCGCTTGAGGCACTCCAGAAGCGCCCGGCTGCCTGTCATTCTCATGGTGTCAATCCTTCCCCGCAACAACTGTGTCTGCCCAAAAACGATAAGCCAAAAAAGCCCCTCGTCCACCGGCAAGGGACGAGAGGCTTTGGAAAGCATCACGCGGTACCACCCTTGTTCGCCCCCGCCTGTCCAGAATATAGACAGAAAAAGACGCACTTGGAGCGCGATCACGGGCGCGAACCGGACGGCCTTAGTGGCGCGGAAGTTTCGCTTCCGCGCGTTCGGGACGCCTGCTCGGAGGTGAGAGTCGGAAAGGCATCCTGCCGTCTCGCACCAGCCGACGGCTCTCTGAGAGTCTGCCTGCCCGACGTTGTCCTCGTCGTTGCAGTTGATTTCGTTTGTGGGGCGTAGTTTACCCGCCGGGCGCGTGTAAAGTCAAGGGGGCGCGAGAAAAACTGAAAACTCATCAGGACTCACGCCGGGCAGCCGTGTCAAACGTGTCGGTGTTGGGTACGCTTGCGTGTTCAGACGGCCCCGGCGGAGCGGCCCGGCCAGGCGCAGGGCATCGCCTTGACAATCGATAAGGATTTGGATACAATCTGATCATGGAAGCAACGGCGCATTCAGTGGAGAGTCTCCGCGCGGCCGTCAGCCGCGTGGTCGCGGAGATGGACGGGCCGGTCACGCGGGCGGAGATGATCGCACGGGTCCTGCAGCGGCACCCGTCCCAGGCGCGGCGCCCGGAGGACCTGGTGCTGGCCGAAGCGCGCCGGCACGCCGGGCTGGTGCGGCTGGACGACGGCGCGTTCGCCCCTTGGCACTGGGTCCTGCACGGCTTTGTGTTCCGGTA
>CAXUCQ010000257.1:0-4848 GCA_964249295.1 uncultured Armatimonadales bacterium
TCCGCGAGACTTCCCTTCCGTGCGCGTGAAGAAATAATACCGGCTCTTGTTGTAGGAGGCGATCATGCGCGCCCGGACGCGCCAGTCGCCCTCGCTGCTGCCGCCCAGTGTGTGCGCGATCTTGGCTTCCGGCAGGAACCAGATCTGCGCGCCCGTCGCCCGGATGCGGACGCACAGGTCGGTGTCCTCGAAGTACATAAAGTAGCGCGGGTCGAAGCCGCCCACGGCCTCATACAGCGCGCGTCGGACCATCAGGCAGGCCCCGCAGACCTGTGCGACGGCGCGCGGGCTTTTGTAGTCCCAGTGGGTCATCGCGTAGCCGCCCGTGAGCGGGTTGCCGGGGAATATCTTGTACAGGTAGGTCTGCTCCCAGAACACGGATTTGAGCGTCGGGTCGGTGGCGCAGGATGGCTGGATCGATCCGTCCGGCAGGATCAACTGCGCGCCCGCCGCGCCCGCCTCCGGGTGCGCGTCCAGGAAGTCGCGCAGGGCGGCCAGCGCGCCCGGCCCGACGACGGTGTCGGAGTTCAGGATGAAGACGTACCGGCCTTGGGCGTTGACTAATGCGGCGTTGTTGGCCCGCCCGTAGCCGACGTTGCCCCCCGTTTCGACCAGGCGCACGGCGGGGAACTCGGCCCGCACCATCTCCCGGCTGCCGTCGGTCGAGCCGTTGTCGGCGACGATGACCTCCAGCGACGCTTCCCCTGCCACGCGCCGGGTCTCCAGCGAATACAGGCAGGCGCGTAAAAGCTCCCGCGTGTTGTATGACACGATTGAGACGGTGACGTCGGGATTCTCAGTCGCGGGCGGCGAGTTCATAAACCTTCAGCGTCTCCCGCGCCGTCCGCTCCCAGGTGAACGTGCGCGCCCGTTCCAATCCCTTCGCGACGTAGTGGCGCCGCGAATCCTCATCCGTCAGTATCTGTGTCATCACCTCCGCCCAGGCGTCCGGCTCCAGGAAGTCGCGGACCAGCAGGCCGGCGTCGCCGACGACCTCGGGGATGGAGGTGTTGTCGGCGGAGGCCGTCGGCACGCCGCAGGCCATGGCTTCCAGGGGCGGCAGCCCGAATCCTTCATAGACGGATGGGTAAAGCAGGGTGACGGCGCGCGTCATCAGCGCGCGCCGTGCCGCGTGGCTGACGTAGCCCGGCATCAGCACCGAAGCGGCCAGATCCGCCGAAGTGACGGCGGCGTTCATCTCCGCCCAAACTTCCTGATCAACGTGCGCGCCTGCGATCACGAGCTGCGCGTCGCGGCGGAGGCCATGCGGCAGCGCGGCGAAAGCGTTCAGCACTGTGATGTAGTTCTTGCGGCGGTAGAAGTCGCCGATGCACAGGAAGAAAGGGCGCGTGACGCCGAGCGCGGCCAACTCCGTCCGCGCCTCCGCCTCGGAGATGCCGGCCTCGAAGGCGCTGGGGCTGACGCCGAGATGGACGGTGTGGACCTTCTCCGGCGCAAGCCCCAGAAGCTCGATGGCGTCGCGGCGGGTGTGTTCGGAGTCGGTGATGACGGCGGCGGCGTTGCGCGCCGACTCGCGCTGGCGCCGCTGGTAGAACGCGGCGCCTTCTGGGTTCATCTGGTCCGCCAGCCGGAAGAAGATCAGATCATGGAGGGTGACCACGGAGCGCCGTGCGAGCGGCAGCGGCTCGAAGCCCGGCTCATGGACGACGTCGTACCCCCGGCTGAGCGCGCGCAGCCAGCGGTAGGGGCGGGAAGAGTCCTGAAAGATCTGCACGAATTTCTGGTTCGGGAAGCGGAGGATGCGGGTGCGGAAGTTGGGCTGCGGCAGGTACGTCATCTTGCTCCGGTCCGCCCGCCCGGAGACGTAGAAGAGCGTGTAATCGTTGCGCGTGTCTATCGATGCCAGGGCATGGATCAGATGCTCCAGATAGTATTCGATGCCGCGCTTTTGGCCGTGCAGCATTCGGCAGTCGATCATGATACGCATCGGTCAGCCTCGCCTCGCCGCGATCTGCGCTTCCACGGGGAGGGTCAGCAGGAGGCGCAGCAACGCCATCTGATTGCGCCGTATCGAGAGGCCGTCCGCCAGATCCGCGAGGCGCTTGACAGGGCCGGTCGCCCGCAGCGGCCCCCGCATCAGGCCGTTCAGGGCCTGCTTAGAGAAGCTGCGCAGCGGGGAGCGGCCGGCGCTGGGCGACTGTCCGACCGCCGCCGGTCCAACGCCCTGGGCTGGAGCGTCCGCCGGAGCAGGACGCGGCGCGACCGTGTCGTAGTGGACCTCCGTGACCTGGAAGCCATAGAACCTGAGCACGGCCTCGACGAAACTGCCGTCATAAAAGCGGACGTGCGTCGGATCCTTCCAGAACAGATCGTGCTGGGCCAGGAGGGAGCGTGGGTTCGGCCAGCGCAGGACGATGATTCCCGCAGGCATGACGCGGCAGACGCCTTCCACCAGGTCGAGCAGGGATTCGTACTGCAGGTGTTCGATGACGTGGCCGCAGTAGACGCCGTCGAAGCGCTCCTGCGTGGTATTCAGGTAGTGAAAGATGTCGTCCTCGACGGCTTCCAACCCCCGTTCGCGACACTCCTGAATCAATCGTGGGTCGCCATCGACGCCGCAGGCGGGGACGCCGATCCGCTGCAGTTCATCGAGCATCAGGCCTTGGCCGGAACCGATGTCGAGCACCCGTCGGCAGCCGCGGAACAGGACGGCGTTATCGGCGGAGAGCTTCTGCAGCGTCCGGTAGTAGGGGGCGCGGATCGCCGCTTCATACTCTGCGTAGGAGAAGCGGATGTGTTTGGCTTCATCACTCATGGGTGCGGTTTTTTTAACTCTTGAACGCTTCGCGGTATGCATCCAGTACCATCGGCACGTCACCGTTCATACGGATGCGCCCGCCGTCGAGCCACAGGACGCGCTGCGCCAGGCGCTCGATGTGGTCCAGCTCGTGCGTCACCATGATGATGGTCTTGCCCTGGGTCTGGAACTGCTCGATCTTGCGGAAGCACTTCTCCTGGAAGCCCTCGTCGCCGACGGCCAGGCCCTCGTCGAGCAGCAGCAGATCGGCGTCCAGGTGGACGGCGATGGCGAAGCCCAGGCGCAGCTGCATCCCCGACGAGTACATCCGCACCGGCAGGTCCATCGTCGCCGGGCCGAGTTCGGCGAACTCCAAGATCGCGTCGTAGCGGGCCATCACCTGGTCTTCCGTCAGGCCCAGGATGATCCCATTGAACAGTACGTTCTGCGTGCCGGTGAGTTCCGGGTCGAAGCCCGTGCCGAGTTCCAGCAGGCTCATCATGCGCCCGCGCAGCAGGGCGGTCCCGGATGTCGGCAGATAGACGCGCGACAGAACGGACAGCAGCGTGCTCTTGCCGGACCCGTTGCGCCCGATCAGCGCGACGGATTCGCCGGGCGCGACCCGGAACGAGACACCGTCCAGCACGCGCCGGGTCTCGAAGCCGCGCGGCCCGCCCCGGCGCACCAGGCCCTGCGCCAGCCCGGCGGCGCGGCTCTTGAGCGAGGCGTAGGCGCGGTGGTAGACCCGGAAGTCTTTTGTCAGGCCGTCTACTTCGATGGCCCAGGGCGTTTCGCGCGACATCAGGGCCGCTCCGTGAACTTCCACTTGCGGGCGTTGAAGTACGAATAGCCGGCCAGACAGACGGCCAGGGACAGAAATGCCGCGAGCGCGAAGTAGCGATAGTCGAACGGCGCGCTGTGTACGACGCGGGGGGCGCCGCGCGACGAGATGATCGCGGGCGAGAAGAACACCTGCCGGAAGGCGGTCACGATCCAGGCGAGCGGGTTTGCGAGGTACAGGTGGTAGGCCCACCAGTGCCAGCGCGCCGGGATGCGGGCCGAGAAGAAGATGTTCTCGGGGAAATAGATGATCGGCACCAGGTAGAACAGGAACGTCATGCCGGTGGCGACGATGAACTTCACGTCCTCGTAGAAGACGTTGGCGGCGCTTACGAAGAAGCTGACGCCCAGCGTCAGCAGGAACAGCATCAGCACCAAGACGGGCAGCCAGAGAATCTCGCGCGGCGGGGCGCCCGGCCAGCCGTAGAGCAGCGTCGTCAGCCCCCAGCGGTAGACGACAAAAACGGCCAGGGAGATGCCGAACTGCACGAAGTTCTGGCAGACAGTGGCGATCAGGGGAATCTCGCGCGGGAAGTAGACTTTTTTCAGCAGGGGCAGCTTGACCAGCACCGAAGTCGAGGCGTCAAGCGTGGCGGTCTGGAAGAACGTCCAGGGCAGCGTGGCGCAGAAGATGTAGGCGCTGAGGTTTTTGGGGCCGGAGCCGAGGATGTAGCCGATGGCGACCGTCAGGACGACGACCTGGATCAGCGGGTTGACCATCGTCCAGGCGATGCCCAGCACGGAGTTCTTGTAGCGCACGCGCAGGTCGCGCTCGACCAGTGTGCGCACCAGGTGGCGGAAGCGCCACAGTTCGCGCAGGTTGGCGGCCAGGCCCGGCGACCCCGCCTCCGCCGCGATGCGGGTCGTCTGTGCGGGGAGCGTCCGGGATGCCCGCGCCGGGGGGGGTGACGCCGTCGTCATGAAGTTCATTCGTCTTGCTCTCGGTCGTCGCCCACGCCGTCAGGCGGCGTCCTCGCCGTCCGGGTCCGGCTCGTCGAGCAGCTTGTCGACCTCGTGGGCGCGGGCCGGCTCCAGCAGCTTGAGCAGCTCGGTGAGGGGGATCAGCACCTTGCGCTTGCCGGCGATGCGGAAGGCGTTGAGCTTGCCCTGGCGTATGTAGGAGCGGATGCTGGACTGGCTCAGCTGTAGGTATTGCGCCGCTTGGTCGACCGTCAGCAGGTCTCGCGTTTCGGAGTCCATCCGGGCATGATCTCTCTCTCTGGGTGGGGCTGGGGCAGCACGACTCGTTT
>CAXUCQ010000258.1:0-4452 GCA_964249295.1 uncultured Armatimonadales bacterium
CGCTCTTCCTGGCCAGCTATGCGGCCTTGATTGCGCTGCCGATCGCGGTCGGGTACAGAATCAGGCCCGCGCCCATAAGCGCCAGACACCGCGCGCATTCCGGGTACCACTGGTCCCAGCAGATGCCGATGCCGATGGCGCCGAACTCCGTGTGGAAGACCTTGAATCCTGTGTCGCCGGGGTTGAAGTAGTATTTTTCCTCATACCCCGGTCCGTCAGGGATGTGTGACTTGCGATATACACCGAGCGAAGAGCCGTCCGCGTCGAACACGATCAGGCTGTTGAAGTACGCCTGTCCACTCCGCTCGAAAAAACTGACGGGGAGCACGCAGCCGAGTTCTTTCGCCAGCGCCTGAAACCTCGGAAGGAACGGGTGTCCCTCAACGGGATTGGCCCGACGGAAATACGCCTCCCGTTCAACCTGCGGAAAGTAGTGTCCTTCGAACAGTTCCGGCAGCAGGATGATGCGGGCGCCCGCTTCTGCGGCTTTTCTCACCTTGGAGAGCGCGTCAGCAACGTTCTGCTCTCGATCATCAGAAAGCTTCATCTGGATAATCGCAAGCGTTGTCATTCGGCACCCCACAGGGACCCTTGAGGCTGGTGTTGAGTGAGACAGTGGAACGCGCCGCCCCCCGTCACGACCGCGCGCGCCGAAAGGCCGATGATCTCCCTGTCAGGATAGAGCTCTCTGAGAATCCCGAGCGCCACCGGGTCGTTCGGATCACCGTACTGCGGCACGATGACGGCGCCGTTGCAGACATAGTAGTTCGCGTAGCTCGCCGGCAGATCGTACCCATCGAACTCGATCGCGTTTTTCGGCAGCGGCAGTTCGATGACCGAGAGTGGGCTGCCTTCGCTCCCTCGTGATGATCTCAGAATGTCGATGTTCTCTTGAGTCGCAGCGTAGTCGCCGTGCGCGCTGTCTTCACACGCGACGGCGAGCACCCGATTACTGTCAATGAAGCGAGCGAGCGTATCGACGTGGCCGTCGGTGTGGTCATTCTGCAAGCCGCTCTTCAGCCAGAGTATCCGGTCGATCCCGAGGTACTCGCGGAGTCTCTCCTCGATCTGTGTCCGGGACAGGTGCGGATTCCGCTCCATCGAGAGGAGGCACTGTTCGGTGCTGAGAATCGTGCCTTGCCCATCCGGCTCGATCGACCCCCCCTCAAGGACGATCCCCGCCGAGGCGGCGGCACAGCCGAGGTGCTGCGCAATGGAACGAGGGATATCATTATCCGGCTGCGATGAAAACTGATTTCCCCAGCCATTAAACTCCCAGTCAGTGAGGAGCACCTCCTCTTTGTCGTTGACGAGAAAGATCGGTCCCGAGTCTCGCACCCAGACGTCGCTGTACGGAACCCTGAAGAAAAAGACATTGTGACCCACCCGACGCTGCGCATCGGCGAGAACCGCGTCGCTGGCCACGAGCAGATGCACCGGTTCAAAGCGGGCGATGGTGTTGACCAGTGCGGCGACTTCTTGGCGCACCCGCTCAAGCCATCCCATCCACAATTCATCACCCTCCGGCCATGCAAGCCACGTCGCCGCATGTGGTGCGGCTTCAGCCGGCAAAAAGAAGCCGAGGGTGCGGGGCGTTTGCGTTTGAAACAGGGACATGAATTACATCTTCAGTACAGACATCGCGGCACATGGAAGTGAAGCGCATGACGGAGTGGACACCATCATCCTGGGCGGGTGCCGACGTATTGTACCCAAGCAGGCCGATCTGTGTGAACCGCTTACCTCGACAGTGGGGCAACCGCATACAGGCAGCCGGGTAGGGCAACCACGGGGGGTTGCCCCTACACGGACCCTTCCCTGTAGGGGCAGGCCCCCGTGCCTGCCCTTCTTCCCCCGTGGCTGCCCCTCTTTCCGCGCCGTGCCTGCCCTGCATATGCGATTGCCCTTACCTCGACAGGCGTTTCATTGACGATGTTCTCGGAATTGTGTTATAATCCCTCAACATCTAGAGGGTACAGGTGGGGAACACGCGAGATATGGCATGGGGCAATGGGACAAACGGCTTCGGCAGAAACGGGAGCCTCGGCAGCGGCGCTCTGCATCTGACCTCGACGCCGACAGAAACCCGCAAGCGGATCGGCATGGGGGCGGTCGTCCGCGGTTCGCTCCAGACCGGCATCCAAATGAAGCTGACGGGGCCGCACTCCGTCGAAGACATCCGGGCGGGTAAGTTTGTCGTCGTGGACGGCGCGCAGCACGAGTTCTTCGCCATGATCACGGACGTCACCCTCGACTGCGCCTCGCCGAACATCCTGGCCGACCCGCCCTGCCGACAGGACAACGCCGAAGACGAGTTCCTGCGGGACGTGCTGGCCGGCACGTCCACGTTCGGCACCGTCACGCTCAAGCCGCTGCTGATGCGCGCGAAAGCGTCGGCGAGCGACTTCGAGCCGGTCAAGACGGTGCCGACGCACTTCAGCGGGGTGGGGGAGGCGACCCAGGACGACATCGCGGACATCTTCGGCAAGGAAGAAGACGGCGGCAGGCACTTCCACATCGGCGCCCCGCTGGACATGGAGCACATCCCCGTCTGCCTGGATCTGGAGAAGTTCGTCGAGCGCTCCAACGGCATCTTCGGCAAATCCGGCACCGGCAAGACGTTCCTGACCCGCATCTGCCTCTGCGGCACGATCAAGCACAACAAGGCCGTCAACCTCGTCTTCGACATGCACGGCGAGTACGGCTGGAAAGGCACCACCGAGGACCCGACCAAAGAAGGCGTGGACGGCCTGAAGAAATACTTCGGCACCCGCGTCAGCGTCTTCACCCTGGACCGCAACTCCAGCGCGCGCCGCAAAGTCCCTATCGAGAACGACGTCCGCATCCCCTACAGCCAGATCAGCGTCGAGGACATCCAACTGCTGGCGTCGGAACTGAACCTCAACCCCAGCGCCGCCGAGACGACGTATCTGCTGGAACAGCACCACGGGCGCCGGTGGCTCGCGGCCCTGCTGAAGATGGACGGCGCGGCCATCAAAGACTTCGCCGAGGCCAGCGGGGCCAACGCCATGTCTCTGGGCGCGCTCAAGCGCAAACTGGGCCGCATGGTGGAGGAATGCAAAGGCTTCCTGATCGAAGACGTGCCGGGCGAGGCCGACGACGCCGTCCGGCAGATCATGGGCTGTTTGCTGAAAGGCGTCAACGTCGTCCTGGAGTTCGGCAGCTACAGCAAGCCGCTGCAGTACATGCTCGTCGCCAACATCCTGACCCGCCAGATCCACCACAAGTACCGCGAGATGACCGAGGACGCCATGGGCGACGGCGGCAGGAAGCCGATCCCGCTGGTCATCACGATCGAAGAAGCGCACAAGTTCCTGAACCCGACCCAGGCCGCACAGAGCACGTTCGGCGTCATCGCCCGCGAACTGCGGAAGTACAATGTGACGCTGCTGGTCGTCGACCAGCGCCCCTCCGGCATCGACTCCGAGGTGCTCTCCCAGCTCGGCACCCGCATCACGTGCCTGCTCAACGACGAAAAGGACATCGACGCCGTCCTGACCGGCATCTCCGGCGCCCCCGCGCTACGCGGCGTCCTCGCCTCATTGGACAGCAAGCAGCAGGCCCTGCTGCTCGGACACGCCGTCCCGATGGCCGTCGTCGTCCATTCACGGACCTATGACGACGGGGAGTTCCGCCGCAGCATGGGCGAGTTCAGCAAAGCGCCGGTGCAGGGACTGGACCTCAGTGACTGGAAATAAAGCCGCGCTGCTGATTTTCGGCATCGCCGCCCTGGCCCAGCCGTGTCACGCCGCGCCGAGCCGCCTCCGGCGGGTCCCGCCTCCGGCGGCCACAGTGCCGGGGAAACTGCCTGCGGTCTCGGTCCGCTGGGACTCTGTTTCCGGCGACCCCGACCGACCGACGCTGATCGACCCGTTCCTCACCTACGGCGGGGAACTGACCGTGCGCGCGGACCGGCTCCAGGGCGACCTGCTGCGGCAGCAGTATGACGCTCTCGGCAACGTGCGCGTCCACGACGCCGACACGATGCTGACCGCGCGGGCATTGAGCTTCGACGGCCCCAGCGACCACGGGGTGGCCGACGCGGCCACTCTGGCCCAGCAGCCGTTTCTGGTCCACGCGCGCCAAATCGACCTGACCCCGAGCGCGATCACCGCCGCCGACGGTGCGTTCACCACAGCGCCGCCCGGCACCAGGCCCGATCTGGAAGCGCGTTTCGGGGACCTGACCCTGCGCCCGCAGCAGCACAACGGCATCATGCACCATGCCTCGATCTATCTGCTGCGCCGCCGACTCGTCACCATACGGCGCATCTCCTTCACCACCGGCGGCGCGTCTGAGAGCAGCCGGAAACAGGCCGTCCTGCCGGCGGTCGGCGTGTCAGGCCGCTACGGGCCGTACCTCGCTTACAACGGCGCACTCGCGCGCCCGCTTCCCGTCACGTTCCGGCTGGTGCTGCCGACTCGCCAGACG
>CAXUCQ010000258.1:4525-4840 GCA_964249295.1 uncultured Armatimonadales bacterium
TTATCTCGGTGCCATCCGCCAGCTCGCCACCGCGCCGAAGCCGCCGCTCCCCGAGAACGACCCGCTCCTCTTCCACAGTTACCTGCCGGAGCCGGACAACATCCGGCCCCTGGACGGCCCGCCGGGAACGAGCCTGTCACTCAACGAGGTCGTTTCGACGCACGAGGAAGCTTCCGGGCGCAAACTGGACAACCTCTACGTGTACCGTCTGCCCGAGGTCACTGTCGCCGGCTCGCTGCCGCTCGCTGCCGGCCCGCCGCTGCCGACGGACGGGGCGTCCGCGACGTTCCGCGCCTTCCGCCGCCGCCTGGTCCG
>CAXUCQ010000259.1:0-4837 GCA_964249295.1 uncultured Armatimonadales bacterium
GGTTCCGGCACTGCCGACGACGTAGACCGCGCCACCGTTGCCGGGGCCGGACGGTCCTCCCACAGCCGTTAGACTCGGATTCGTGACCAGAGCGGGCGACGAGACGAACGACTCGCCGGACGGCGAGGCGATGGCCTCAACCTCGCGGGCATCGTCTGCCGCCACCGCATCGGTCGCATTGTTGCCGTAAGGCGTGGCGCTGTTGTAGGGAGCGTCGTTGTCGATGTCGAGCGCATAGAAGCCGGGGCCGGCGAGCGCGTCATCGTAGCCGGACGTGGCGATGTAGAGCATCGGGACGCTGAGGCCGACGATGTTGGCGTTGTGCTGGTCAGGGCGTGAGTACGTACCCCCGTTGCCCTCGACGATCTGGGAACTGGACGTAGCCCATCGCGGGGGCGGCGTGCAGGAAGGCGCCCATCGGCGGAGACGGCTCGGGGTAGTTCTGGAGCGTGGCGTCGTTCGGGTCATTGGCTGTCGGGTAAGCCCATTGGACGCTGCCGTCGGTGTTGACTTTCCAGACGCGGCCACTGGTGTTGTCGTCCGGCACGACGGCCGTCTGGCCGGTTGTCGGAGTCGGGTTGCCGTTGTCGTCGTAGGTCGGCACTTCGGGGCCGGAGTTGGCGGCGATGTAGATGTTGACGGTCGGGTACGTGGCGCCGCCGGTCGTGACGGGCGCTTTGGTGTTGGCGAAGACGACGGGCGAGCCGGTGATGTTGCCGAGCGGCGGGCGCGGCTTGCCGTTGCTGCTCTTGCCGGTGACGTAGGTATCCGTGCCGTAGGCGTCCGGGAAGGACCAGTGCAGGGCGTCGGTCTTGCTGAGCTGCGGGCGCTGATTGACGTTGTAATCCAGCGTCCCCGCGACGGAGGTTGTCGCCGTGGGGATGCTTTTGCCGCCGTTGCCGCTGGGGCCGAGCAGGCCGTCTATGGCGTAGAGGCGTCCGCTGCTGGAGACGGCAGTGGACTCGTCGGCGCTGGTGACGTAGACGGTGACGTTGACGTTCTGGTTGGTCCCGCCGGTGGCCGCCCCGGCGGGGCTGACGAAGACGGCGGGGGCGGACTCGATGGTGGCCGTGGACGTGTTGGCGGAGGCGTTGAGGGGGAGCCGGATGCTGAAGCACCAGAGCGGCTTGGGCGTGGGCAGGAACGTGGTAGTCGTGGTTGCGCCCTGCAGCGCGTCCTGGATGTCCAGGGTGGCGTTGAACGGGTCGCCGGTGGCGTTCAAGTAGGCGGCCCCTGTCGTCGGCGTTGTGCGGGTGACGGGGTAGCCGAGGCCGTCGAGGGCGTACAGGACGCCGTTGGTGTTGCCGATGTAGACGACCGAGTTGCTGGCGAGCGTGGCGACGCCGGTCGCGCCGGGGTAGTCGGTCGCGCCGACGGCGGTGGTGACGTAGCCTTGCGTGTAGACCGTGGGCGAGGCGAGGCCGAAGGCGCCGGGGATGGGCAGGTCACTGGCCGGGTCGGACGTGGTCTTGATCGCGCCAGGCGTGGCGCCCGCGACCTCTTTAGGCCGACTTGGATCGGGCCGGTAGACCCAGTAAGCGGTGGTGTTGCCCTCGTGCGGCGGGTCGTTGGTGTTCGTGGTGGAGCCGTAATCCCCCAGACCGGTGTAAGCGGTGTAGAGCGGCTGGCCGTTCTCGCCGATGCCGGGGTTGAAGATGGGCAGGCCGTTCAGGCGGGTGTCGGCGACATAGTTGCCCTGGCCCGCAGTCGTGCTCTGATAGACGGCGTTGGTGTTGCTGGTGCCGTCGCGGTCTCCGACGGCGTCGAGGCAGTAGACGAAGCCGCGGTTGTCGGCGATGACGACGACGAGTTTGGTGGCGTAGGGTGTGGTCGAGCCAGGGGCGGCGAGGACGTTGATGCGGGCGACGGCGGGCGACGAGAAGACGGGGCCGGAGGCGGACGTGGCCTGGCTCACAGCGTTGTACGTCCCCGGCGTCTGGTAGCGCCAGACGATGCCGCCGGTGAAGCCGTCCATGCAGTAGACCGCGCCGACCTGCTGGGTGGCGATGGTTCCCGTACTCGGGTAGCCCGTGACTGCGCCGTTGACGACCTGGGTCACGGGGACGGTCTCCAGGCGTCCGAAGTAGACGAGCTGCCGGATGCGGTGGTTCGCCTGCTGCCCTGTCGGGTTCGAGGAGACGTTGTTGGCCGCGTTGAACGGCGTGGTGTTGACCGTCGTGTTGCCGCTCGGGTTGGGATCGGGCGCCGGGATGGCCGTGGTGGGCGGTGCGAGGGAGTTCGTACCCGCCGCGACACCGTAATACTCCGCGTTGGCGATCTCCGGGTATTCCGTGGCGTTGACGGCGGCGGGGGCGCTTTCGACATCGCCGCCGGTGCTCGGCACGAGCGAGAGGGAGTCGGCGACCACAACGGTGTTGGTGGATTGGGCCAGTTTGGTCGAGTTGTCCAGCGTGACGTAGAGCGTATCGGTGGACTGGAGCAGGAACGGCCCGGCCAGCACCTGGTCATTGACGACGCCCTGGGCGATGCGGACATCGGCGACCTTGTTGAAGCCGGCGGCGTTCGGGTTGGTGAACTGAGTCGGGTTCAACTGAACGATGTAGTGGGCGTCCTGGCTGAAGACGGTGGGCGTCGTGGCCGTGCTGTTGGTGGCCGCGTCCGGCGAGTTGGGCAGGTGGAGCATGACCGTGTAGAACCCGGTCGGCAGTGGCAAGGGGGCGGTCGCGGGCGGCACGATGATGTTGTACGCGGCGGGCGTGATCTTCCACTGCGCGGTCGCAATGGTCGCCCCCGTCGTCACGCCCTGCGCGGCCAAGGCGTGCGTGTCGTACTCCTGGTTGGTCGCGGACGTGTAGGTCCCCCCTGTGGTGTCCGCGTTGCTGTTGACGTTCCCCCAGGTGCCGGTGAGGGCGAAGGCGTTGGAGGCGCCGTTCGCGGTCGGGTCGGTCGTGGTCGAGGGCGTGTCGATGCCGTTCGGGTCGGTGTCATCGACGACTTCGGCGGGCGTGAGCAGGTTCGGGTCGTTGAACGCGAACGGCCCGGCGATCTGGTAGATGCTGCCGTCGCGGAAGTGGTTCGGGAAGAACGTGTTGACGGGGCCGGACGGGCCTTCGAGCGGGTTGAAGTTGCCGAGCAGGAAGCTCGGAATCTCCGTGTTGGTGACGGTCGTAGTGGTTACAGGATTCCCCATTGAATCCGTAGTCGTTGTGGTTTTGGTGACGAGGCCGGTCGGGGTGCCGTTGAGCTGCCAGGACAGGGGGTTTGGGAACGGGAAATCGTCGGGCAGGAGGTAGTCCTGCCCGGTCAGGGCCGTGTCGCCGCTGTTGACCTGGGGGACTTGGACGCCGCCCGCGTGGAAGTTGGGCCAGCTATAGGGAGTCGGGACGCCGGGGGACGACACGACGGGCGACTGCGCCCCGGCGTGGGGCAGCGCGCCCAGCCCGGCCAGGAGGGTCAGGCCGCCGGCGAGGGCCGCCCGCCGCAGCCGTGCGGCGAGGGGGTTCGTTTTTGCAAATTTATACTTCATGGTCATGGTTCGTTGGCGTTTGTCGGGTCCATCGAGAGGCCCCAGCGGAGGCCCAGGATGTCCCAGGGCTAAACCCCTGGGCTGCGAAGGGCATATTGCCCGCCTGCGCGGGCGCCGGAGTGTCGGCAGGGCGTCCGGTCGTTGTCTTGCGCCCACGCCCTCCGGGTCTGCCAGTGCAGAAGGCGGGCGGAGTGCTTTCTCCAGCCCAGGATTTCAATCCTGGGGCGTTGCTCCTCAGAACTGCAGCCGGAACGCGAACGTCGGCTGGTCGAGCGGGCTGGTGTTGCCGGTCGCCGGGCGGCTCAATGTGTGGCCGATAAAGCGCGGCACGTCCCCACTCGGCACGGGGACAAGTGTCGAGACCGGGTAGGTCGTTTCGTACCGGTTGTCATGGACTTCGTTCAGAACAAGGCTACTCCCGCCGAGGAGCGTTTGTATCTCCACTGCTTCGCCGCTGAAACCTGGCTGGACCGGGTTGTTGGCGGTGGATAGGTTCGGATTGTAGTACGGGCCGACAGCGTTGGCGGCTTCGCCCTGGCTGTAGCTGTTGGTGACAAGATAGCGGCCCACCGTATAGCCATTGACTACGTCCGTGCCGGTCTGCTGGATGCTGCTGGCGATGAACGGCATACTCGACCTGTCGAATACGGACTGTGACACCGTTGCGGGAGTCGTGTTCGTCAGTGTTACTCCACTGACTCCTTCCTGGCTGATGGGCGTCTGGATAGCCCGGTAGTCGGCCTGGGTGAAGCCCCACTGGGCGAAGAAGACGGTCTTGCCGTTGAGCGTTCCCGGAGTCAGGTCGAACGCGCCGTTGTCGTCGGCGAGCAGGTAGTGGCGGACGGTGTTGCCGTTGACCTGGTTCGCGTAGACTTTCAGGTAGCGCGGGTTGCGGACGAGCAGCGGCGTGGCCGGGCCGGGACCGTCGGCGGCGAGCCGCTGGCGGCGTTGACGGCCTGCGCGGCGGTGTTGATGTCGAAGTTCGAGCCGTTCAGGTCGGCGTAGAAGCTGTTGACGGTGATGGGTGTGGCCGTCGTGCCGCTCAGGTCGGTGGCGATGAAGCCGTCGGCCTGGTCTCCGGTGCCGAAGGTCCCCGTGGTGATATTGTTGACCGGATCATAGTCGAGCAGGGCGATGCTGCCGCCGTTGGCGTCCTGGTTGGCGGGCGCGAGCAGGGCCGGGGCGGCGGCGGCGTACTGTGCCGGCGGCGTCGCGGACGGAAACGTGTACGAGAACGGGGCGATGCGCTTGTCGGCGATCAGGGCGGCGACGTAGACCTTGCCGGTGGGGGCCTGGTAGTAGTTGGCGCTCTGGTAGCGGTAGTCGCGGCCCTGGATGTCGTGCGTGTGG
>CAXUCQ010000260.1:0-4832 GCA_964249295.1 uncultured Armatimonadales bacterium
GCTGGTGACACTCACGGGGCCGGGCGGCTCGGGCAAGACGCGCCTCGCCACGGAGGTCGCGCGGCGGCTGGCCGCCCCGGCGGACCGCTCGCTCTGCTTCGTGCCGCTGGCGGACTTGACGGAAGCGGCCCTGATCCCGGCGGCCCTCGCCGACGGGCTGGATCTGCCCCGCTCCGACGGCCAGGGCCTGCTGGACCGGGTGGTCACGATGCTGGCGGGGCGTCCGGGCTTTCTGCTCGTGCTGGACAACTTCGAACACCTGGTCGAGCGCGGCGCTCCGCTCGTCCTGTCGCTGCTGACGCGCCTGCCGGGTCTGACGTGTCTGGTCACGTCGCGCCGGCGGCTGATGCTGCCCGGAGAGCGCGAATACGCCGTGCCGCCGTTGCCTCTGCCCGCCTCGCGCCCAACGCCGGAGCAGGCCCTGGGGGCCGCGAGCGCGCAGTTGTTCGTGGACCGGGCGCAGGCGGCCCGCCCGGATTTCCGGCTCACGCCGGACAACGCGGCGGCGGTCGCCGCCGTGTGCCGCCGGCTGGAAGGCGTCCCGCTCGCCCTGGAGCTGGTCGCGGCGCGGGCCGTGGCCCTGGCGCCTGCTCAGATGGCCGAGCGTCTGGAACAGAGCTTCGCCCTGCTGTCGGAGGACGCACGGCGCGGTGAAGGGGCAGAGTCGGGCGGCGGGAAGCGGCATCGGTCGCTGTGGGCGGCGATGGCCTGGAGCTATGGACTGCTCCCGCCGCCGCTGCAGCGCTTCTTCGGCTTCCTGTCCGTCTTCCGGGGCGGCTGCACGGTCGAGGCGGCGCAGGCGGTCTGTGGCGAGGCCCTGGCCCTGGAGTTCCTGACACAACTGCGGGAGCGGTCGCTGGCGACCGTCGAGGACGGCGTTTCGGGCCTGCGCTTCCGCCTTCTGGAGACGCTGCGCGAGTTCGCGGGCGAGCCGTTGTCCCCGCCGGAGCGCCGGGAGCTGGCCCGCCGTCATGCCTCGTACTTTGAGAAACTGGCGTCCGAGGCGGGGGTGCTGAACGGACCGGCCCGTGACCGCGCTCTGGAGACGCTGGACGCGGAAAGCGACAATCTGCGGGCCGCGCTGGCCTTGTGCCGCGATGACCCGCCGGACGGGGACTGGGACGGCGTCGGCACGGGGCTGCGCCTGGCGGGGCATCTCGGCGACTACTGGACGACGCGCGGCCTGCTGCGCGAGGGCCTGGACCGGCTGGAGGGCGCCTTGGCGCGGGGCGGGGCCGGCCCGGCGCGGGCGCGCGGCCTGTCGGCGGCGGGCTGGCTGGCGGCGGGCCTGGGGGACTATGACCGGGCGGAGGAGGCGCTGACGGAGGCGCTCGCCCTCAGCCGCGACCTGGACGACCCGGCCGGCGTCGCTCTGGCGCTGCGGCGTCGCGGCACGGCGTCCTTGTGGCGGCACGACAACCCGAGGGCCGCCGTCGATCTCGAAGAAGCCCTGGCCTTGAGCCGCGCGGCGGGGGATGAGTCTGCCGTCGCCTATGCCTTGAACAGCCTGGGCGTCCTGGCCGAGCAGTGGCGGGACGACAAGGCGCGGGCGCAGGGTCTGTACGAGGAAGCCCTGACGCTGTTCCGCCGGTGCGGGGACCGGCAGCGCGCGTCCTACTGCCTGCACAACCTGGGCAACATCGCCTCCGAGTCCGGCGATCACGGGCGCGCGGGGGCGCTGCTGCGCGAAAGCCTGACGCTGGCGGAGCTTCTGGGCGACCATTGGCACCGCGCCTACTGCCTGCGGAGCCTGGGCGATCTGGCCGAAGCCCAGGGTGATCTGGGCGGCGCGACACGGATGCTGATGGAGGGACGCGACCTGTGCCGCCGACTGGGCGACCGGATGACGGAGGCCGGGACGGTCTGCTCCCTCGGCTCCGTCGCCCGGCGCCGGGGCGACGCCGGCCAGGCGCGGGCGCACTACGAAGCGGCGCTGTCGCTGTACCAGGGCCTGACGCACCCCGTGGGGGCGACGATCTGCCGGGTCAGCCTGGCCGAACTCGCCGTGTCGCAGGGGCAGTGGGGACACGCCGCCCATCTGCTGGCGGGCGCGTCGGAGTGCCGGGACGCGCTCTCCCTCGGCGACCTCCGCGCGCGTTATGAGGCGGCGCGACGGGCTACCGAGGCGGCTCTTGGGCCGGAGGCGACTGTCGAGTGAGAACACGGCAGGCGATGGTACCCGCCGGCGGCACAGGGTACACTCTTGGTGGAGGCGAAGCGAGATGACACCTCAGATATTGGAAGGCTCATGGGAGGACATCCTGCGCCACGGCGACGAACTGGCCGGGCGGTGGGTGCGGCTGACGGTGCTGCCGGAGCAGGAGCAGGCCGCGCCCAATGAGGGGATGTTGTCTGCGTTACGTGAGATCGCGGAGCGGCAGAAGGGACGGCGGCATACGTCCGGCGGGGACACGCAGAGGATGCTGCGTCAGGCGCGCGGGGGGGATGTACGGGCTTAAACCTGATTGCCGATCTCGGCGACCCGATGAAGTTCGCGGACCGTGTAGAATACCTGCCGCTCTGAAGACAGCCGTGGGCAGAGGAAGGCCCGGCGCAGACGCGCCGGGCCTTTTTCGTTGTCTGCGGGCGGGGGGACCCCGCCCCTACGCGGGCTGGATGACTTCGGGGGTGTCGAGCGGGCCTTTGTCCGCGATCATGCGCTCGACGCTGGCGACGCGGTCGTCGTCGGCCAGGTTGATGGCGCGCACGCCCTGGGTGCTGCGGCCGCTGGAGCGGATGTCGTCGACGTGCAGGTGGATGGTGATGCCCTGCTCGGTCATGATCAGCAGGCGGTCGTCTTTGTCCACGACCTTGGCGTCGACGACGTTGCCGGTCTTGTCGGACAGCTGCATGGTCTTGATGCCGATGCCGCCCCGACCCGTGACGCGGTACTCGCTGAACGGGGTCCGCTTGGAGATGCCCCGCTCGCTGATGACGAGCAGTTCTTTGTCGGGCTGGACGACGCCCATGCCGACGACCCGGTCGTCCTTTTCTTCCGAGAGCCGGATGCCCCGGACGCCGCCGGCGGCGCGGCCCCGGCTGGGGACGGCGTCTTCGGCGAAGCGGATCGACATGCCCTTGCGCGTGACCAGCACGACCTCGTCCGTGCCGCCCGTGTGGGCGACCCAGCGCAGGGCGTCGTTTTCCTCGATGTCGAAGACGATCAGGCCGCTGTTGCGGAGGTTGGCGAACTCGGCCAGCTTGGTGCGCTTGACCTCGCCGCACTCGGTCACGAGCAGCAGGAAGCCCTCGACGTCGCGGTACTCCTTCATCGGGACCGTGGCGGTGATGCGCTCGCCGGGCTGGATGTTGAGCAGGTTGATGATGGCCGTCCCCATCGCCTGCCGGCTGGTCTGCGGGACTTCATACGCCTTCAGGCGGTACACGCGGCCCCGGTCCGTGAAGAACAGGATGTAGTGGTGCGTCGTCGCGATGAACAGGTGCTCGATCTGGTCGTCTTCCTTGGTGCGGGCGCCGACGCGGCCCTTGCCGCCGCGCTTCTGGTCCGGGAACGTGTCTTTGGGGACGCGCTTGATGTAGCCGTCGCGGGTGATCGAGACGATCATCTCCTCTTCGGGAATCAGGTCCTCGTCGCCGATCTCCTCGGCCTCCATCGGCACGATGCGCGTGCGGCGCTCGTCGCCGTACTTGTCCCGCAGTTGTTTCAGTTCGGTCTTGATGATGGACGTGACGCGGGCCGGGTTGGCGAGGATGTCCTCGTAGAAGGCGATCTGCTTGAGCAGTTCTTTGTAGTCGTTCTCGAGCTTTTCGCGCTCCAGGCCGGTGAGGGCGCGGAGCTGCATCGCCAAAATCGCGTCGGCCTGCAGCTGGGACAGCGCGTAGCGGGCCATCATCTGGGTCCGGGCGATCTCGGCGGTGCGTGACGCCCGGATGAGGGCGATAATCTCGTCGAGAAAGTCGAGCGCGATCTGCAGGCCTTCCAGGATGTGCGCCCGCGCCTTCGCCTTGTTCAGCTCGAAGAGGGTGCGGCGGACGATGACCTCGCGCCGGTGGGTGAGGAAATAGGTCAGGGCGCGGGGCAGGGACAGCAGAGACGGCTGGCCGCCGACCAGGGCGAGCATGTTGACGCCGAACGTCGTGCGCAGCGGCGTGTGCTTGAGCAGGAAGTTCAGGACCTTTTTGGGGTACGCCTCGCGCTTGAGCGTGACGACGACCCGCATGCCGTGCCGGTCGGAGTAGTCGTTGAGGTCGGCGATGCCCTCGATCTTTTTCTGTTTCACCAACTCGGCGATCTGCTCGATCAGACGGGCTTTGATGACCTGGTAGGGCAGTTCGGTGATGACGATCTGGTTGCGCCCGTTCTCGATGGGTTCGATGTTGGTGCGGGCCTGCATGATGACGGACCCGCGCCCGGTCGCGTAGGCCGACTGGATGCCTTTGGTGCCGAGGATCAGGCCTGACGTCGGGAAGTCCGGCCCTTTGATGAAGGTCATCAGTTCTTCGGGTGTGGCGTCGGGGTTGTCGAGCAGGTGGATGGCGCCGTCCACGACTTCGCGCAGGTTGTGGGGCGGGATGTTGGTCGCCATGCCGACGGCGATGCCGGAGCCGCCGTTGCACAGGAAGTTGGGGAACTTGGACGGCAGCACGGTCGGCTCCCGCCGCGTCTGGTCGTAATTCTCCGCCCAGTCCACCGTGTCCCGGTCCAGGTCTTGCAGCATCTCCATGGCAAACGGCGCCATCCGCGCCTCCGTGTAGCGTTGAGCGGCCGGCGGATCCGCATCAATGCTGCCGAAGTTTCCCTGCCCGTCCACCAGCAGGTAGCGCATGTTGAAGTCCTGCGCCATGCGGACCATCGTAGCGTAGAGGGCCTG
>CAXUCQ010000261.1:0-4402 GCA_964249295.1 uncultured Armatimonadales bacterium
GCCCACGAGCGCGTCGTTGGCGAGCAGCGCGAACGCCATCGCCTCGCGGGCCTGCGCGGGGACGCCCAGGGCGTCCGAGTCGACGAGCATGATCGGGGCGACGGCGTCCTGAAGCCGCCGCCGCAGCTCCGGGTTGCGCGCGCCGCCGCCGGCCAGGACGATCTCCGTGATGCCGGCGCGCGGCGCGACGTGATCCTGGAGCGCGTCACGGATCGTCTGCGCCACGAACTCCGTCACCGTGGCGACCGTGTCCGGCGTCGGCGGCCCAAATCGCCCCGTCAGGCGTTCGACAAAGCCGTCCCCGTACCTCTCGAACCCCGTCGATTTGGGCGGCGCGGCGCGCAGGTAGTCGTCTTCCCGCAGGAACCGGAGCATGGCGTCATCGACGCGCCCGGCCTTCGCCAGCGCCCCGCCCCGGTCACAGGTCAGGGCGCCGTTTGACAGCAGCCGCGCGAGGCGGTCCAGCGGCGCGTTCGCGGGACCCGTGTCGAAGCCCAGAATTCGCCGCTCGGGGCCGTCCTCCAGGAACGTGATGTTGGCGATGCCGCCTAAATTCAGCACGGCACGGTGCGGGGCATGGTCGAGCCGGTACAGGATCACATCCGTGTAGGGCGTCAGCGGTGCGCCTTCCCCACCGACGGCGATGTCGCGCGCCCGGAAGTCCGCGATCACGCCGATGCCCGTTCGGGCCGCGATGACGTCCGCGTCGCCGATCTGCAGGGTGCTTTTGAGAGCGCCGGGGACGGCGCTGTGGTGGTAGACCGTCTGCCCGTGCGAGCCGATCAGGTCGACGTCTTCGAGCCGGACGCCTGCCTCCCGG
Source organism: uncultured Armatimonadales bacterium (assembly GCA_964249295.1). GTDB lineage: Bacteria > Armatimonadota > Armatimonadia > Armatimonadales > Capsulimonadaceae > CAZZVX01. Next base: position 821 of record CAXUCQ010000261.1, read on the forward strand.
AACGCTTCCCGGCACGCCTCCGCAAACGCCTCTCCGACCAGAACGTGAAGCTCGGCGATGTCCCGGACGTTCAGCGTGGCCGCTTCCCGCAGCCGCGCCGACAGATGTCCTGGGTAGGCCTGCTGGCGGAACGCGATGAGCCGCACCGAGGCCACCCGGCCTGCGCCGACGATCCGGCAGAGGGCGACATCGACGGCATCCATGCTGGTGCCTGACATCACCCCGGCGACGAGTCGGGCGGTCTTGGCGGCGCTCAGTGCCAGTCGTTGAAGCCAGGTTTGGGTCATCTCGGAACACCTTCCGTGGTGAGTGAGCAGGTCATCATCAAAAAGCCGGAGATGCCGCTGCGGGCCGGGTTGCGGGCTTCTTTGCGGTGAGTCTCGACGTAGCCGTGGCGCGCGTACACGCGCTGCGCGCGGACGTTGTCGATCTCCGTGTGCAGGGCGAGGCAGGCGCTGCCGGACGCCTCGGCCCGGCGTCGCACTTCTTCCAGCAGGCGTGAGCCGATGCCCCGGCCCCGGCACTCGGGCGCGACGGCGAGGATGCTGAGGTAGAACGCGCCGGGCGGTGGGGCGCTCGCGCTGCCGGCGATGTCCAGAACGGCGGGGAACCGGCGCAGCCAGGCGAAGGGGCCGCGCAGGCGCGGCGCGAGCCAGAGCATCGACCACCGGATGCGCCGCCGCTCGGCGGGATCGGCGGAGATGGCGAGGCCGACGAGCCGCCCGTCCTGTACAGCGGCGACGGCGTTCTCGTAGCTGAACGGGTTGCAGGGCCGTCGGAACAGGGCCGTGAAGAAGCGCAGGACGTCGGCCTCGGCGGGTCCGAAGAGGGCGTTGAAAAGGACCGGGCCGGCGGCATAGATCAGCGGCGCGGCGTCCGGGGCGTCCTCGGGCCGGGCCGGGCGCAGGGTGAGTGATGACGGTTCAGACATGAGCGGCTGGGACGGGGCCAAGCGGCGTAGTCAAGGCTTACGCCGGAGGTCTCCCGGTATAATACGCCCATGGACACACAAACTCCTGTCGGACTTGCCGGCAAAGTGGCGATCGTGACCGGCGGCGGGCGCGGCATTGGGCGGGCCATCGCGCTGCGGCTGGCGCACAGCGGCGCAAAGGTGGTCGTGAACTACGCCCGGAACGCCGAGGCCGCCTTTGCCGTGGTCGATGCCATCACGCAGGCCGGCGGCGAGGCGACCTTTGCCCACGCCGACCTGGCCCGGCCTGACCAAATCCGGGGGATGTTCGAGGGGACGCTTCAGATGTATGAGCGCCTGGACATTCTCGTGAACAATGCGGCCACGGCGACGTTCGGGCCGCTGGCGGACGTGACGGAGGAGCAGTTCGACGCGCTGTTCGCCGTCAACGTCAAGGGCGTTTTCTTCGCCATGCAGGAGGCGGCCCGGCGCATGAGCGACGGCGGGCGCATCGTCAACATCTCGTCGGGCGTCACCATCCTCGGCGCCCCGCAGGCGACGCTGTACGGCGGCAGCAAGGGCGCGGTGGAGCAGTTCACGCAGGCGGCGGCCAAAGAACTGGGGCCGCGAGGGATCACGGTCAACACGGTCTCGCCGGGCATGACGCAGACCGATCTGTTAAACCAGGTCGTGCCGCCCGACGCGCGGGCGCAGATGGCGCAGAGCGTCCCCATGGGGCGCCTGGGGCAGCCGGACGACATCGCCGACGTGGTCGCCTTCCTGTGCGGCCACGAGGGCCGCTGGATCACGGGGCAGAACATCCGGGCGACGGGCGGGGCGGCGTAGGACGTTTGTGCCTGTTCAGGCCACGGCGAAGCCGGTGTGCGGGCGGATGTCGGGGGACTTGAAAGCGAGCACGATGCGCTCCGGGGGGATGCCGGCGGCGACCAGTTCATCGGCGATGCCTTCCTCGGTGCCGTCGTACTGAATCCACACCTTGCCCTCGCGGATGTCCAGGTGCAGCACGCTGCCGTGGATGCGGTACGGGCCGTTCCAGCCGGCGTACATCAGCTCGTAGTGTTCTTTTTTGGCGTCGTTGATGATCTAGATCTTCACGTCGCCGCGCGCGGGCTGGAAGGCCGCGTAGCGGCGCAGCAGGTCCTGGATGACTTTGCGATAGTGCTCTACGGAGTCCATTTGACGATCTCCTCAAGCCGGGGGTCGAAGGCGATCAGGGCCACTGAGAGGTCTTCCAGGACGGGGCGCGAGATCGGCTCCTGCAGGGTGCTGACGAAAACGGTCTCGGGGACCGCCAGGAACAGCCGTCGTTCCGGCTCAAAACGCGCCAGCAGAGAGCGGTAGAAGACGTACTGCCCGATTGCCACTTCCAAGTCACGTACATCGGAGCGCCCTTGGAACGTCTTGATCTCGACCGCGATCTTCTCCGCGCCCCGTTCGGCGGCGAGGACGCGCTCCGCCCCCAGGTCTACAAACACATCCCGCAGCCCGAATGTCAGCGTGTAGGGGTCGTGGGTCACGGTCCATCCCGCTTTAGTCAGGGCGCTCTTGAACTGGTCGTGATAAAGGTCCTTGGCAGGCATCCCGTCGGCCCTCGATGGGAGTATACCACAACTCGCCAGCCCAGCCGTGTCCCACAGTGGGACGGCGGGCCTAATCGGTGATGGGTGCGGTGCTCATGTGTGTCTCCGGGCTGTTAGCCTTTCCGGCGGACGTGTGCGACGATCATGCCCGGCGCGGCGGGGGCGGGCCGCGCCTTGACTTCCCGCTTTGTGAGTCGTCATAATGGCCTCATGAGCAAAGAGGACGACGCGCGTGGTATCGACCTGCACGCGCACACGACGGCTTCGGACGGGAGCCTGTCGCCGACGGAACTGGTGCGGGCGGCGGCGGGGCTGGGGCTGAGCGCCCTGGCGGTCACGGACCACGACACGGTAGGGGGCTTGCCCGAAGCGATGGCGGCGGCGCGGGACGCGGGGCTGGACCTGGCGCCGGGGGTCGAGCTGTCCGTGGAAGATGAAGGCGGGCGCTTCCACCTGCTCGGGTATCTGTTTGATCCACATCACGCGGAGCTTTTGGACACGCTGGCCGAGATCCGCGAAAGCCGCGCCCGGCGCAACGAGCAGATGGCTCAGAAGATGGCGGATCTGGGCCTGCCGGTGACGATGGACGACGTGCGCGCGGAGGCGGGCGAGGACGCGGACGTGATCGCCCGGCCCCACTTCGCGCAGGCGCTGATCAGGAAGGGCGTGGTCGGCTCCGTGAAAGAAGCGTTTGATCGGTATCTCTCGACGGGCAAGCCGCTGTACCAGCCCAAACAGGTGCTGACGCCCGCCGACGCGATTGCGCTGCTGCACCGGGCGGGCGGGCTGGCCGTGATGGCGCACCCCGGACTGGTGCCGCTGAATGATGCCGCGCTGGCGCTGCGGATCGAGAGTTTGGCGCAGGGCGCGGGCCTGGACGGCATCGAGGCGTACTACTCGCAGCACTCGCCGGCGCAGACGGAGCGGTTCCTGGCGCTGGCGGGGCGGCTGGGGCTGCTGACAACGGGCGGGTCGGACTTCCACGGGGCGCCGAAGCCGCACGTGCCGCTCGGCGTCGTCTTCGAGGGGCGGCCCGCGCCGGCGCGGCTGCTGACGACCCTGCGACAACGG
>CAXUCQ010000261.1:4412-4795 GCA_964249295.1 uncultured Armatimonadales bacterium
CATGACCCATATGCTGGACGAGATACGGCAGCAGCCCGACGTGGTGCGGCGATTGATCGACGCGCAGTTCCGCGCCGCCGGATCTTTGGCCAAGGAGATCCGGCGGCGGGACATCCGCTTCGCCTACATCGCGGCGCGCGGCACGTCGGACAACGCGGCGACGTATGGCAAGTACGTGCTCGAGATCCAGCACGGGCTGCCCGTGGCGCTGGCCGCGCCGTCCGTCTTCACGGTCTACGAGGCCGTCCCGCACCTGGACAGTCATGCGTTCGTGCTGGGCATCTCGCAGTCGGGGGCGTCGCCGGACGTGGTCGAGGTGCTGCGCCGGTCGCGCGAGACGGGGGCGCTGACGGCCTGCCTCGTCAACGAGGAGGACTCCGCGC
>CAXUCQ010000262.1:0-4789 GCA_964249295.1 uncultured Armatimonadales bacterium
CTGCCGCGCGGACGGTTCCTGTCTCCGGGGCGACAGACTGCCGTCATGCGGTGGGCAAGGTGTAAATGAATGCTTTACACCACGCTGGGGCGGCACAATGCTGAATTCGACCGCATAGGGAACCTTCGCATGACACCACTTCCTGCGGACATGACGGATGCAGATCTGATCGCGTTCACTGACCGATGGGCTGCTCTGTTGGAAGCCGAAGACTATCAAGCGGCATACGACTACACCGACCACATTCCTGAGATGCGGTGGACGCCTGAGTTGATACGGGACGTCATCAAGGGCTATGGGGATGCCGACCCCAACCAGCGGGTGACAGTCGCTGGTGCATCGACGGACGTTACACAGCGTAAAGACGTGGATCGGTGGCCGGCCAATCCCTACGGCTCTGTCGGCGAGGTGTGGTACGACCTGAACATCAACGGCGAGGTCTCGGACTTGACGGCCACTCTCGTTCTACATGAGTCGGAGGAGGGCTTAACCGTGCGGTTGAACGACATTCACGTTATGTGACGCGATCGAATATGCTCCACCTGACTCCACACGTCGCTGTCTTCGCACGGCTCCACAGGGCTTCACTTGCACCGGGCGGTTGCGGGCGCGGCTGAGCTTGGCCGCCGGGCCGCTCACGCGCAAGCCCCGCTTGGCACACGGACGAAGATGAACACAGACCAATCACTTGTCGATGAACAGATCGCGTACTACCGGGCGCGGGCTTCTGAGTACGACCAGTGGTTCCTGCGGCAAGGGCGCTATGACCGGGGCGAAGAGCATCGCCGGTCCTGGTTCCGGCAGGTGGCCCACGTCGAGGCGGCGCTGGCTGCTCAGAAGCCCCACGGGGACATCCTGGAGCTGGCCTGCGGCACGGGCCTCTGGACCCAGCGCCTCGCCCCCTCCGCCGCTTCCCTGACCGCCCTGGACGCCTCACCGGAGGCCGTCGCGATCAACCGGGCGCGTGTCCGCTCCCCGCGCGTCGAGTACGTCGTCACCGACCTGTTCGCCTGGCGGCCCGAAAAGACCTACGACTTCGTGTTCTTCGGCTTCTGGCTGTCCCACGTGCCGCCGGAGCGGTTCGATGCCTTCTGGGGGCAGGTCCGGGCGGCGCTGAAACCGGCAGGCCGCGCGTTCTTCGTGGACAGCCTGTTGAACCAGGAAACCACGGCCACGGACCACACGCGCCTCGACCGGAGCGGCCAGGTCGCGCGCAGGCTGAACGACGGACGCGAGTTCAGGATCGTCAAGGTCTTCTACGAGCCTCCACGGCTGGAGGAACGTCTCTCCGCGCTGGGCTGGCGCGGCTCCGTGCAGTCCACCGACGACTTTTTCCTCTACGGCTGCGTCAGGCCCACCGGCTGAGCGGCCCCACACGCGCTGCAACCGATAGAAAGTAATCGGCCTCTTGCGTCAGCCCCCCAGGGATTCAACCCTGGGCCGGAAAAAGCGTGCCGCCCGAAGGTAAAGGCGTTGGACGGGTCACTCCGGCGCCCGCGAAGGCGGGCAGTATGCCCTTCATAGCCCAGGGGTTCAGCCCTGGGGGACTGACGCACGAGGTCTAGTGCAGTCTTTCCGCCGACAACGGCAGCGGGGGGCGCGACTGAACCTAGCCGCCGGAAGATTCTGCAGCGGCTGTACCACACGCTCGACACCGTTCCCGAGCGGACGGCGATGATCGCGGGCGGCGACCACTTCCCCGAGACCGTCGAGGCGATGCTGAGGCGCAGGGGCGCGACGTGCCCCCTGATCGCGCCCGACCCCAGCCTGGACCAGCGCGAAATGCCGCTCCGGGAAGCGATCGATCTGCTGATCAACGAAGACAACGTCGCCGTGGCCTGCTGCGTTCCGGGCCGCCTGGCCTACTACAAGGCCGAACGGCACGGCATCATACTCGAAAGCAAACCTTGAGCGGTCGAACAGCCGCACCGTCGGTCCATCAACGACCCCGGTTGCCCCAACGCTCCGGCGGGACCGTCCGCCCTGCCAAACATGAGACCTCTTGCGAAAGTCTCCAGGGCTGAACCCCTGGGCTGGAGAAAGCACTCTGCCCGCCTTCGCGGGCGTCGGAACGGGTCACTCTGGCGCCCGCGCAGGCGGGCAATACGCACTTCATAGCCCAGGGGTTCAGCCCTGGGACTCAGGCAACAGGTCTGTTGCCAAAAACCCCGCCCTGTGTTACACTATGGCCGATGAAAAGGCCGATGAACAGCGAACAGATTCTGCGCGACGCGCTCGGCGACGGCCTGCGACTCGACGAGCCGATGGCGCGGCACACCACGCTCAAAGTCGGCGGCCCGGCGCGCTGGTTCTGGGCGGCCACGGACGTGGAACGGCTCGTGCGGGCGCTCTCCGCCTGCACCGAGCACGACATCCCCTATCTCTTCGTCGGCCACGGCTCCAACCTGCTGATGAGCGACCGGGGCTACAACGGCCTGGTCATCCAGAACCGCTGCAAGGGCGTCGCCCTCGGCGCCGATGGGTCCGTCGAGGCCGAGAGCGGCGTGTCGTTCGGCTCGCTCTTCCTGCAAACGGCGCGGGCGGGCCTGTCGGGCCTGGAATGGGCCATCGGCATCCCCGGCACCGTCGGCGGCGCCTTAGTCAGCAACGCCGGCGCGTACCGGGGCAACATCGGCCCCCTGGTCACCAGCATCCGCGTCTTCGCCGACGGGCGCGACCAGAGCGTCGGCCCCGAATGGATGGAGTTCTCCTACCGCGACAGCCGCCTGCGCCGCCTGGCCGAACGGCGGGAGGAGATCGGGCGCACCGTGATTCTGTCCTGCCGCCTGTGCCTGCCGGGGCGCGGCGACCCCGAAGCGATCCTGGCCCGCGCCAAAGAATACCAAGCCCAGCGCCGCGCCAAGCAGCCCTACGCCCCGTCCGCCGGCTCGTTCTTCAAGAACGTCGTCGATCCCGACCTCGCCCAGACGCTGCCCGGCCTCTCCCCCGGCATGAGAAATGCCGGCGTCGTCCCGGCGGGCTTCCTGTCCGAAGCCTGCGGCCTCAAAGGCCTGCGCGAAGGCGGGGCCGAGGTCTCCGAGAAGCACGCCAACTTCCTCGTCAACGCGGGCGGCGCGACCGCCTCCGACCTGCGCCGGCTGGCCGCCCGCGTCAAAATCGCCGTCCGCGACCGCTTCGGCGTCGAACTCGAAGAAGAAGTCCTCTACGTCGGCCACTGGAGCGCCTGGGACGAAACACAGGGCGGAGAACAGGACGAGAAGCGGAAGCAGGGAACACCATGACCATCACACTCAACCTCGACCCCGAAAAGGAAGCGCGCCTGCGCCACGAGGCCGCCCGGCGCGGACAGGACGTGGCCGACTACCTGCTGTCCCTGGCCGACGCGGACGCGCCCGGCGAGACCGACCCCCGCCAGCCGCTGCCGCAAGGCTCGCCCGAGTGGCAGGATCTGTTGATGAGCATGGGGGAAGGGCACAGCGGTGTCAGTCTCTCCATCGAGGCGACCAGCCGCGAGAGCATCTATGAGGACGATCTGCGTTGACAGTCCTCGCCGACACGTCCTGCCTGCTGCGTCTGCCCTTCGAGAGCGATCCGCGTCATGCGGTCACGCAAAAAGCCATCGGCGCCCTTGACAGTCGCGGTCAGGAAGTCATCATCGTCCAGCAGAACTGCACCGAGTTCCGCAGCGCCGCCGGCCGCCCGGCTGCCGTCAACGGCCTGGGCCTGACCCCTCAGAAGGCCGACGACGAGTCGGACAAGATCGAGGCCCTGTTCCGACTCCTCTCCGACCCGCCCGGCGTCTGCGCCGTCTGGCGCGACCTCTGTAAAAGAGCGGGCGTCTCCGGGAAACAGGTCCATGACACGCGCCTGGTCGCCGCCTGCGTCGCGGCGGGCGTGGAAACGGTCCTGACCTGGAACCCGGCGGACTTCCGCCGCTTCGTGCCGCTCGTGCCGGAACTGACCGTCCTCACGCCGGACGACCTGGCGCCGCCTGCCTAGGACATTCATTATGAGCCTGTCAGGCCCCCAGCCCCCCAGCGGTGGGGAGAGTTCAGAAGCGCGCCCTCCCCGCAGTCCCCGCGATGCGGTTCTCCGACTCCCCCAGGATTGGGGGCGGGGGGGCAATCTTCTCCGACTGACGCTCCTGGTCGCCGCCGTGGCGCTGGCCGCCAACCGCGACTTCCTGCGCCCCTGGCCCCTGTCGCTCATGCTCACCATGAACGACGTGCCGAGCATCCTGGTTGGATACAATCAAACTCCGCACCTGCTCCACGACGGCCTGCGCTGGTGGCGCGGCCCCTGGATCCAGCAGGGCATCTACGCCTTCCGCCCCGTCTCGGCGTACCTGTACTGGGGCGAGTGCCGGATGGGGCTGCGCTGGGGGTTCGGGGTGACGGCCTGGCTGGGGTACGGCCTGCTCGTCGCCAACTGCCTGCTCGGCACGACCCTGGCCTGGCGGCTGACCCGCTCCCAGGCCTGCACCCTGCTCGCCGCCGTCCTGCTGCCATTAGTGCGCGTGTTCAATCCGGGGCAGCCCGGCGCGTGGCTGGCCTGGTTCCCCGTCCACCAGGACCTGCTGATGAGCGCCCTGCTGCTGGCGGCGCTGCTCTGCTTCGACGGCTGGTTCGCGGGCGGCGGGCGCCGCCTGCTGGGCGCGTCCTGGGCGCTCTTCGCCCTGGCGTGCCTGTCCAAAGAACACGCCTACATCTTCCCGCTGTTCGCCGCCACGGTGGCCGCCTTCCGGCATCGGTCGGGGCGCGGCCCCTCGCGCCGGGCGGGCGTGTGTCAGGCTGGAGCCATGCTGCTCGCGCTGGGCGCGCTCTGGCGC
>CAXUCQ010000263.1:0-4777 GCA_964249295.1 uncultured Armatimonadales bacterium
TCCTCCGCCTCAGCCGCGTCCCCGCGCCTCGCGCGTCCGTCATCCCGGAAGGGCTGCTCTCCCCCTACCGCCCCATGCCGCCGGACGAGAGCGCGCCCGTCTTTCAAGCGCTCGGCCTCGACCCCGCGACGCCCTTCCTGCTCCACGTCGGCGGCAACCACCCCTACAAGAACCGCCCCGGCGTCCTGAAGATCTACGCCGCCCTGCGCCGGCTGGCGCCCGACACCCCCCTGCGCCTCGTCCTGGCCGGCAAGCCCCTCAGCGACGAACTCCGGCAACTTATCGCCGACAATGACCTGGCCGCACACGTCCGCGAACTCGTCGGTCTGTCCAACGAGCAACTGCGCGCCCTCTACTCCCGCGCCGCCGCCCTGGTCTTCCCGTCGCTCTATGAGGGCTTCGGCCTCCCCATCATCGAGGCCCAGGCGTGCGGCTGCCCCGTCTTCACGTCCGACCGCGCCCCCATGACCGAGATTGGCGGACCCGCCGCCGTCTACTTCGACCCCACGCAGCCCGCCCAGGCCGCCCAGGTCATCGCCGACCATCTGGGCGACGCCGCCCGCATGAGGATCGCCGGCCTCGAAAACGTCAAAGCCTACTCCACGGAAAGGATGGTGGACGACTACATCCGGCTCTACCAGCACGTCCAAGCAGCCTGAACTGTTTGACCGCCCACAGCGTCTCAACACGCGGTACCCGTTGAGGTCCTCCCAAGCGTCATGCGTCCCCAGCACAGACCCATACACATCCTCCACGTCATCTCCTCCGCCGACCGGACCGGCGGAGGCCCCATCGAGGGCATCCTGCAGCTCAACGCCGCCCTGCAAAAGCTCGGCCACGACTCCGAGATCGTCAGCCTCGACGCCCCCGACGCGCCCTGGCTGGCCGACTTCCCGCTGAAAGTCAACGCCCTCGGCCCGGCGCACGGCAGCTACCGCTACGCGCCCCGCTTCCTCCCCTGGATGCGGCGCAACGCCGGGCGCTACGACCACATCATCGTCAACGGCATCTGGCAATTCCACAGCTTCGCCACCCGCCGCGCGTTGCGCCCCCTCGGCATCCCGTACACGCTCTACACCCACGGCATGCTCGACCCCTGGTTTAAAAGCGCGTTCCCGCTCAAGCACCTCAAAAAGTCGCTCTACTGGCCCTGGGGCGAATACCCCGTGCTGCGCGACGCCCAGGCCGTGTGCTTCACCTGTGAGGAAGAGCGCCTTCTGGCCCGCCAGTCCTTCGGCCTCTACCAATGCCGCGAGGCCGTCGTAGGCTACGGCACGGCCATCCCTGCCGGCGACGCCGCCGCCCAGCGCCAGGCCTTCCTCGCCGCCCACCCGGCGCTCCGGGGCAAGCGCCTGCTGCTATTTTTGGGCCGCCTCCACGTCAAAAAGGGCTGCGACCTGCTCCTGGACGCCTTCGCCCGCGTCGCCGACACAGACCCCTCGCTGCATCTCGTCCTGGCCGGCCCCGACCAGACCGGCTGGACGCCCCGGCTGCAGGCGCAGGCCGAACGCCTTGGCATCGCAGACCGCGTCGCCTGGCCGGGGATGCTGTCCGGCGACCTCAAGTGGGGCGCGTTCCACGCCGCCGACGCCTTCGTGCTGCCCTCCCACCAGGAGAACTTCGGCATCGCCGTCGCCGAGGCCCTCGCCTGCGGCCTGCCCGTGCTGATCTCCGACAAGGTCAACATCTGGCGCGAGATCGACGCCACCCGCGCCGGCCTCGTCGCCCCCGACACCGCCGACGGCGCCGCCGACCTGCTCCGCCGCTGGCTCGCCCTGTCCGACGCCGAGCGCCAGGCCATGCGCCAGCGCGCCGTCCGCTGCTTCGCGGAACGCTTCGAGATCACCCAAGCCGCCCACAGCCTGCTCCGCGTCCTGCAAGCCCAGCCCGAAAGTGAGCCATGTCTGCAATCCTGAAAGACATCGACCCGCGCACCCAGCCCAGCTTCTCCCTTGGCAACCGTCTGAAACGCACCGCCTGGGGGCTGGTCTATGGATGCCTGTTCCGCCCCTCGCCGCGCCCCTGCCACGCCTGGCGCGCGTTCCTGCTCCGCACGTTCGGCGCGAAGCTAGGCCGCCACTGCCACGTCTATCCGAAAGCCACCATCTGGGCGCCCTGGAACCTCGTCATGGACGATCACGCCGGCATGGCCGATGGCGTCACCTGCTACTCCATGGCGCCCGTCACCCTGGGCAAACGGGTCGTCGTGTCCCAGGGCGCCCACCTCTGCACCGGCACCCACGACTACGAAAGCCCCACCTTCCAGCTCTACGCCCTTCCCATCACCGTCGGCGACGACGCCTGGCTCTGCGCCGAGTGCTTCCTCGCCCCCGGCGTTTCCATCGGCGAAGGCGCCGTCATCGGCGCCCGCTCCGTCGTCACAAGAGATATGCCAAGCTGGATGGTCTGCGCCGGCCAGCCCTGCAAGCCGATTAAATCAAGAATAAACCCAAAGCATGATGAGGTGCGCCAATGAAAATTACCATCGTCCTGCCAAGATACGGCTTTAGGCCCGTAGGAGGCTACAAAGTCCAGTACGAATATGCCAATCATCTCCAGCGTCGCGGTCACAGCGTCGCCGTCGTACATCCTTGGTCAATACAATCACCTGATCACTTTGCTTCTTTTGTAAAGAGTAAAGTGTGGTCAAGCGCGATTTGGGCGACACAACGTCCTAAGCTTCCTTGGTTTCGCATCGAGCCAGGCGTGGACCTACTGTTTGTTCGTGATTTACGCAACGAACATATCCCTAACGGTGATATCATAGTCGCAACAGCCTGGCAGACAGCAGAAATGATACGTCATTATCCTGAATCGAAAGGCAAAAAAGTATACATGATTTATGACTATGAATTTTGGATGACAATGGACGATGCGGCTAAGAAAAGGGTTGCTGAAACTTACCACGCGGGCTTTGAAATGGTTGCTACATCGCCTGCGGTCAGCAGTGTCCTTGAGGAGAACAATGTCAAAGCTTCAGCCTACATACCGTGCGGAATCTCTATGGATATGTACGGCATAGACGTTCCTCTTGAGAAGCGCACATGGGGAACGATTGGTTTTCCTGTGCGTAAAGGTGTGACCAAAGGGACAAAAGATGCTATAGAGTGCATAAAGCTACTAAAACAAGAATATGGCGACGGAATAAAAGTCTCTGCTTTTGGGCCAAAGAGGGTTGACTATTTACCTTCAGGTATTAATTTCCTCAAATCTCCAACAGACGCCCATCTCAGGGCGTTCTATAATTCGCTTTCGATTTTTTTGTTTCCATCACACTACGAAGGTTGGGGCTTACCAGGCATGGAAGCTCTTGCTTGCGGTTCCGCTCTCGTAGCCTCCGACAGTGTCGGATTGCGCGATTATGCACAGGACGGCAAAACAGCTCTTCTCGTCCCTCGAAAAAGGCCTGATTTGTTAGCAACTGCCATAAAAACGCTGTTGAGCGATGATATGTTAAGACAAAAACTAGCTTACGCCGGACACCGCCACGTTCAACAATACACATGGAAGACTGCCGTTGATAAATATGAAGATTTGCTAAATAATACACACAGAGCCGCAACAAGCACTTCTACTTCGATCTAGCTGTACGCCTCATGAATAACAGTTACCTGCTTGTTCTGACTGCCTGCATAGACCCATCAACAGGCCCTGCACACGTTGTCAGAAAAGATCCGCAAACCAGGCTCGATGATTACAGTCAAGCATTTACGTTTTGGCTTTCTTACCCTGATCCTCGTGTGAGTCGTATTTTGTTCATTGAGAACAGTGGTTACTCGTTAGGGAGTCTTAAGCAGTTGGTTGCTCGGAACAATCCGCTGTCCAAAGAGGTAGAATTTATCTCGCTTTGTTGCAATAACTATCCTCCTCAAGTTCACTATGGGTACGCAGAACTTGACATGCTCGATCAAGGGTTATCATCCAGTCGGCTTGCTCAGCAAAGTGAATACTTTATTAAAGCGACGGGCAGGCTAAAGTTTCCCAGCCTCACACGTCTGCTGAATCATCTTCCGCCCTGTTACTCCTTCGCTGTGGATTGCCGCAACAACTCGCTTTTCAGAAAGTCGGCCCAAGTGTTTGTGACGACTCAGCTAATGCTCTTCTCGAAGCTGTTTTATGACGAACAGTTGTACGGCATCAAATCCGAGATGTTTACTTCGCACGGACACATTGAAGCATTGCTCTATGACAAGCTGACTAAGTTTAGTGGCCGTCCAAATGCTATCCTGCGTTGGCCTGTCAACTGCGACCCTGTCGGTCAAGCCGCACATTGGCAAAAAGACTATGCCTCACCAAAACAGCGCGTCATCAACGCCGGAAGGGCATTCTGCCGCGTCGTGCTTCCGAAATGGTGGGTTTGACAAGATTTTCCCAGATTATGTCCTGGTCTTGGACTCGTTCAGCACAGTTGGGACGGTGGAACTAGCGCGGGCGCTCGGCTGTGAGGTCGTGCAGCACACAGGACGGAGGAGGGAGAAGCTTTCAGGACCGGGCGAACAGCAGCAGTGGGGTGATGTCGCCCCGGTCCGCCATGCGGAGCGCGGCCAGATAGTCGCGGCGGACGGGACCGTCTGCGACGAGGGAGGCCGCCCGCGCCGCGCCCCAGCCGAACGGGGGCCGACCGCAGGCCGACAGCAGCAGGTCGGCGGCCAGGCGCGCGTGACGCCCGTTGCCGTTGGGGAACGGATGGATCAGCACCAGGCGGTGGTGGAAGCGGGCCGCCATCTCGTCCCACCCGGCGGGCGTGTCGCCGAACACGGCGTTCTCACGCTGATAC
>CAXUCQ010000264.1:0-2812 GCA_964249295.1 uncultured Armatimonadales bacterium
CCGGCGGCCGCGAAGACCTCGCGCAGCAGCAGCCGCAGGCCCTCGGAGCTGATGCCGGTCATCTCATCCTCCGGACCCGCCAGCTCGGCTGGTCCCTCGGCGGCGGCCCAGTCCCAGCCCGCCCGGCCCGTCCGCACGGGCAGTTGGAAGCACTTGCCCGTGGTCGGGTCGATATAAAACAGTTCGTCTTCAAGGGGCGGCTTGCTGACCGAGTACGCCAGATATTTGCCGTCCGGCGACCATTTCAGCGCGGTGAGGCGTCTCCCGCCGAACACGGACCAGCCCCAGCGGGCCGTGTACCTGCGTTCCGGGCCGTCCTGCCCGGCTGCCCGCGAGACGGAGATCACGTTCCCGACCGCCGTCGCCGTTTCGGCGCCGTCAGGAGCCGCCGCACTCAGAGCCTCTTTCGGACCCGTATCAGATGTAATATGGGACAGGGGCAGACGTGTCACCCGGCCATCGGCAGCGGCGACTCCGTACTCGGAGCCGTCGTTTGAAAACAGCACTTGGCGGCTGTCGGGGGTCCATGTCAGGCCGATGAACTGCTTCAACTTCTGCTTGGTCAGGTCCAGCAGCAGTCGGGGCGGGCCGGAAAGCGGCATGACCCAGAGCTGGTTGTCGATGCTCTGCTGTTCCTCCTGGAGCGTGATGATCTGCTTCTCGAAGGCGAGCCGGCGGCCATCGGGGGAGGCGGCGGGCTGGCTGATCCACTCGCGGCTGCCTTCGTCGCGGTCCTGCGGCTCGATCTCGTGGAGCAACTGCCGGGACGACCCGTCCGGCCCCATGATCCGCAGGCCGCGCAGGATGGCGGTGTGGTCGGACGGCTCGTCGGCCTCCAGATAGATCAGATGCCCGACGGGGACACTGCGGGCGTGCGGCGGCGACGTGAGCGCGCCCGCCAGCGTCAGCAGCGTCGGGACGGCGATGAGCAGGCCGAGCACGATTCCGAGCCGCAGGGGACGGCGCGGCGTCTCGTGGCGGCGGGCGGTCTCCGCGCCGCCGTCGTCGGCACGGGCGAGCAGGAGCCGGGGGTCGTCGCTGTCGGGATCAGTCACGGGTGAGGGCATAGTCGTTCAGATTGGGCCGCATGTATTTGGCGATCAGCGGATGCGCCTGGGCGACGGCGCGGTACACGTCCTGCGCGACCTTGCGGTAGGACGGGTGGCCCTGGCGCGCGGAGCGCAGCTCGACGAAGTGGGTCACTTCGCGCAGGTTCCAGGTGAACAGCGCGCGCACGCGGGTCGCCAGCGGCAGCACGTAGGGCGCTTCGTGGGTCAGGCCGGCGTCCCAGATCTGCGCGTAAGCGGCGGCGGCGCGTTCCATCAGTTCTCCATACCGCGCGGCGTAGCCGAAGCGTTCCAATTCGGGCGGCAGGGCGAAGCCCAGCAGCGGCGACAGCGGCTGCAGAGTCTGGGTCGCCAGTCGGTGCCGCTGCACGTCCCGGTACGCGCCGTAGTCCATGGTCATCTCGATCGTGCAGACGATCCGCTCCAGCGCGCGCCCCGGCGCGTCGTGCCTGCCGCGCCGCCGCAGGTATTCGTCCATGACGCGCTCCTTGGTCGCCGCGTCCATCCGGCGGACCTGGTCGAGCAGGGCGGGCATCGTCTGCGTCTGATGTCCGTAGAGGATCGCCGCCACGAAGGTGTCGTCGGCGTCGGGGGTGGTCGAGACGAGGGCGACGGAAGATGGCCCCCCCGCCCCCAATTCTGGGGGAGTCGGAGTCTCGTTCCACGGAAGGCTTCCAAGGGAGAGGACGCGAGGGCTTTCGACACGCGGCTCTCCGACTCCCCCAGCATTGGGGGCGGGGGGGCAGACTTCCCGCGCCAGGCAGGTCATCGCGGCGTCCGTGTCTTCCCGGTAGGCGCTGTGGTCGGCGTACTTGAGCAGGGTAGGGACGACGTGCTGCGCTTCGGCCTTCAAGCGCAGGCCGAGGGCGCGGCCTTCGGGGAGCGGCTGGGAGAGCAGTTTGGTGATGAGCGTTTCCAGGGCGCGGGCGTTGACGGTCAGGCCGATGTTGGTGAACGTCGCGGCGGGCAGCAGGGAGCGGAGGATGTCAAAGGCCGTCGCACGGGAGGCGGCGTCGTAGCCGCGCTCGGTCTGCTTCTCCGCGCGCGGCGTGGCGGCCTTGATCTGCGTGATGACGTCGTCGGTCCAGCCGACATAGGCGTCCAGCAGGGCGTGGATCGCGCCGGTGTAGGCGGCGGCCAGGGCCGGGTCGGCCAGCACGGCGGGCGGGTCGTACATCCGGCTGCGGTCGAAGGCGACGTAGCGGGTGCTTTTCTCGGTGTAGGAGGCCAGCCGCCCGTCTTCGACCAGTTTGGACGCGATGATGCTGACGTCTTCCAGGGCCAGGTGGACGCAGCCGTGCTCGGCGACGCTGCCGTGTCCGTAGCCGAGCACGTACTTCTCGGCGAACGCCCGCGCCCGCTCCTGCAGGTGTGCGAACGCCGCGTCCCCCGATCTGTCGGGCGCCCCGTCGCCGATCAGCGCCCCCAGGTCTTCGGCCTCGATCATGCGCCGCAGGTCTTCGCGGAGCGAGAGGCTGCTGCGCGAGTAGCGCGCGAAGAGATACGCCACGACCTCTTCCGGCAGGTTCTTGAGCGCGTAGACGGGCCGGTCCATGTTGGTGAAAAAGCGGGAGATGTCTGCCGTCATGGCGCTATGATACCCCGGCTTTGAGGGAATCGGCCCGCAGGGAGGGAGAAGGCCTCTGCCCCTGCGTTTGGCCTCTGCCCCGTCGGAGGCCTCCCCCCCCGGGGGGGGGGGGGGGGCCGGGCCAGGGGGGTGGGGGGGGCCCCCCCCCAGCCACACC
>CAXUCQ010000264.1:2822-4776 GCA_964249295.1 uncultured Armatimonadales bacterium
GCCTTCCCCTGCGTTTGGCCTCTCCCCCGCGTCTGCAAGCAGCCGCTTCCCCTCCCCTAAAGGGGAGGGGTGCCTAATACGTTAGGTGAACGAGGTTTACCGAGAGGGGTCGGTGTCACCAGAGTAGGTGAGTTTGTTGGCGGCAAGCGAGTCATTTGGGTGGGGGGCGTTGATGGGCGGTGACGCGGATGGTCTTGGTCACGGCGTAGATGTCTGTTTCGACTTGCGTGTTGGTGAAGCGCAGGGTGAGGATACCGGCTTGTTGGAAGATGCGAGTACGTTCGGCATCGTATTCTGTTTGGCTGTCATGGACGGCGCCGTCCACTTCCACGACAAGCCTGGCGGCGTGGCAGTAGAAGTCGGCGATGAAGCCTTCGATGACCTGCTGCCGGTAGAAGCGCAGGCCCGTCATCCGGCCGCTTCGGAGTTGCTGCCACAGTCGGCGCTCGGCGGGAGTCATTTCCCGGCGCAGCCGCCGCGCGAGTTCCCGCTTCAGCCATTGATGCCGCGCTGTAACAACGGACGGCGCCTCGCATCCGCCCTCATCCATAAAGTCTTGTCCACCGCCGCTTGCCTCTTGCCCTGCTTGGTCAACCTTGTTCACTGAGTGCCACAGGCACCCCTCCCCTTCAGGGGAGGGGAAGGCGAGCCTCAGCGAGCCGGGGGAGAGGCGACACAGGACGGGGGAGGGACCCCCCCAAAGGAAAATCAACCATGACCCAGACACAGACTCTCAAACAAACCCTGACACACCTCTTCCGGCGCCGCCCGCCGCTGACGGAACAGGCCCCCGCCCAGGGCCTGACCAACGCCCTGGGCAGACTCAGCCTGTACGCCGCGCCGCCCGACCCGCCGCCGGGCGGGGACGCCGCCTACCGCCGCATGACCCACGACGCCCAGGTCAAAGCCTGCCTGGACACCAAGAAGTTCGCCGTGCTGTCGCGCGGCTGGGAGGTCCACCCGGCCTCGGACGCGCCCGCCGACGCCCGCGTGGCCGACTTCTGCCGCTGGTGCCTCCAGTCCATGGACGGGGCGATCCTGGACGCCGGCTACGACGCGCTCGACGCCCTCGCGTTCGGCCTGTCGCTGATCGAGATCAACTACCGATTGATCGACGACGGACCCTGGCGCGGCCTGGTCGGACTCCAGTCGCTCAAGGCCAAGGACGTGCGCCACTTCACGATCCGCACCGATGAGTTCTACAACGTCCGGGCTTTGCGGATCGCGGCGGGCGACGAGCTGGACCCCCGCAAGTTCCTGCTCTACACCCACCGGCCCCGCTACGGCAACCCCTACGGCGAGTCCGACCTGCGGGCGGCCTTCCGCCCGTGGCAGATGAAGGAGGCGCTGCTGACCTGGTGGGGCAAACACCTGGAGAAGTTCGGGATGCCGACCGTCGTCGGCTCGTTCGATCCGTCCCACGCCTACACCAAGGCCCAGCAGCAGGACTTCCTCACCGTTATCGCCCAGGTCCACAACGAGTCGGCGCTGGTCCTGCCCGATGACCTGAAAGTCTCCCTGCTGGACGGCAAGGCCGGCCAGGGCGGCAGCGGCGGGTCCGGCTTCGACGAGCTGATCGCCTACCTGGATCGCGCCATCGCCAAAAGCATCCTCGGCCAGACCCTGACCAGCGACAGCAGCGCCCACGGCAGCACCTACGCCCTCGGCGCGGTCCATTTGGATATTCTGAGGTTCTATATCAACAAACTGACGCGCGACCTGGAAGAGGCCGTGCTGACCGGACAGTTGCTGTCGCGCCTGGTCGGGTACAACTTCCCGCCCGGCACGCCCGCCCCCTCCATCAAGTTCGGCCCCATCGACGACGACCGCCTGGCCGTCGTCGGCGCGCTCATCAGCCGGCTCGTGACCGGCCAGGTCGTCGCCCCCGACGAGCCTTGGATCCGCGAATATCTCGGCCTGCCCGCGCGCCAGGCGCAGGGGACGTGAGGCCGCC
>CAXUCQ010000265.1:0-2879 GCA_964249295.1 uncultured Armatimonadales bacterium
TTCCGCCCCTCCCCACGCTTCCACCCCGGACCCTCTCCCGAGCGCCCCGGCGCCGACAGGGACGGTGACTCTGCTGCTGAGCAGCTCGGCAGGGGCCGGTCTGTCGGCGGTGCTGACCGAGTTCGTGCGCCGGCACGGCGGACTGCTGCCGGCTGCCGCTGGGGCAAATCCGTCGTTCGCCCGTGCCACGGAGGCGGCGGCCTGTGCCGTCGCCCTGCAGCGGGCGGCTGTCGCGGGAAAGCCCGTGGCCGTCGCGCTGCAGACAGGGGAGGTCGACGCGGACTCGGGCCTGACACGCCTGCAGGAAGACGGCGCCCGGACGTTGGCCGGGGCGCAGCCGGGGCAGATCCTATGCTCGGAGGCGACCGCCGCGCTGCTGCGGCGCGACCCGGAGCCGGGGCTGCAGGTGGTCGATCTCGGCCTTTTCCGACTGGCCGGGGGAGCCAAGGTCGAGCGGCTTTTTGAAGTGCGCTACTCTGGCGGTCCGACAGGCAGCCCCGCCCCGCCGAACGCCGAGCCGGCCTCGCGGGCGACGCTGCCGCTGCAGATGACGCGGTTCTTCGGGCGTGACCAGGAACTCGCGCAGATGCAGCGCGCCGTTTCACCGGCGGGGGCCGGGCAGGGGCATCGCCTCTGCACGCTGACCGGGCCGGGCGGCATGGGCAAGACGCGCCTTTCGCTGGAGATCGCCCGACGGTCACTGGAGGCGTTCGGCGGCTCGGTCTGGTTCGTGCCGCTGGCCGAAGTGCGCGACCCGCGCCTGGTCGCCCACGCCATCCTGGAGGCGCTCCAGATCGTCCCCGCGTCCGGCGCGGACCCGGAGGTCCAGATCGCGCAGGCGCTGTCGGAGCGGGCGACATTGCTCGTGCTGGACAACCTGGAACAGCTCGTCGGCCCCGCCGCCCCCGATCTGGAAGCCGTGCAGATCATCGCGCGGCTGCTGGAGCGCGCGCCGGCGCTGGTCTGCCTGGTCACGTCGCGCCACCGGCTGGGACTCGTCGGCGAGCGCGAGTTCCCGCTCTTGCCGCTGCCGGTCCCCGTCGGCCCGGCGACCGTCGAGTCGCTGGCCGGGGTGGAGAGCGTCCGCCTGTTCGTGGACCGGGCGCAGGCCGTCCGCCCGGATTTCCAACTGACGCCGGGCAACGCGGCGGCGGTGGCCGACCTGTGCGAGCGGCTGGAGGGCCTGCCGCTGGCGATCGAACTGGCGGCGGCGCGGGCGCAGGTGCTCAGCCCGGCGCAGATGCTCAAACAACTGGAACGCCGCTTCGATTTCTTGGTCAGCCGCCAGCGCGACTTTGCTCTGAGGCACCGGACCATCCGGGCGGCCATCGACTGGAGCTACGGCCTGCTGACGCCGGACCTGCGCCGGTTCGCCGGGCTGCTGTCCGTCTTCCGGGGCGGCTGGACGCTGGCCGCCGCCGAGGCCGTCACGGCGGAGCCGCTGGCCCTCGACCATCTGGAACAGCTCGTGGACTGTTCGCTGATCCTGGCGGACGCGGAGGGCGCGTCCGGCGAGATGCGCTACCGCCAGCTCGAGACCCTGCGCCAGTACGCGGAGTCCCTGCTGTCGTCCGATGAGCAGGCCGCGCTCGGCGCACGTCATGCCGCCTACCTGGTCGGGCTGGCCGAAGACGCCGCGCCGCGCCTGCTCGGGCCGGAGCAGGGCGAGTGGCTGGCGCGGCTGGAACTGGAACACGACAACTTCCGCGCCGCCCTGCAGTGGTGCGGCGAAACGCCCGGCCGGGCCGAGGCCGGTCTGCGGCTTGGGACGGCGCTGTGGCGCTTCTGGCACGTGCGCGGACACGTCACGGAGGGCCGCGAGCGGCTGGGCCGTCTGCTCGCGGCCGCCGCATCGTCGGACGCCGATCCGCGCGTCGTCGCGGACGCCCAGATCGCGGCGGGCGTCCTCGCCCAGTACCAGAGCGAACACGACACCGCCGAGGCGCTGCTGCGTCCCGGCCTGGAAGCGGCGCGGGGGCGGGCGGACTCGGGCATGGCCGCGCTGGCGCTGTATTACCTCGGTCTGATGGATGCGTCCCAGAACCGATGGGAGTCGGCGCGTAGTCTTCTCGAAGAAAGTCTGCGTCTCTGCCGCGCCGGCGGCGACGCCGCCGGCGTCGCCGCCGCGCTGGGGCATCTGGCGGTCATCCAGGCGCAGGCCGGGGCGTTCGCCGATGCGCAGTCCCTGCTCACGGAGGCGCTCGCGATCCGCCGCCGCCTCGGCGACAAGCGCGGCATCGCCACGCTTCTGTCCAACCTGGGCAACGTGTCCCTGCTGCAGATGGAACACGAGCGGGCGCGGACGTTGTTCGAGGAGAGTCTGTGCCTGCGGCGCGAACTCGGCGACCGCTGGGGCATCGCGTCCCTGCTCAACAGCCTCGGCTTCCAGCTCACCAGTCAGGGCGGAACGGAGGCCGCGCGCCCCCTGCTGGAAGAAAGCCTGGCCCTGTTCCGCGACCTGGGCGACCGACACGCCGCCGCCATCGTGCTCGAGAACCTGGGCAACGTCGCCCTGCTGGCGCGGGACGCCCGCGCGCGGGACCTGCTGACCGAGAGCCTTGTCCTCCGGTGGAAGTTGAACGACAAATTGGGCGTCGCGTTCGCCCTGGAGGCGCTCGCGCGACTCGACGCCACCGGTGGGGACGCGCGCCGCGCCGTCAGCCTGCTGGCCGCCACCCGGTCGCTGCGCGAGTCGATCCAGGCGCCGATGCCGCCCTCGTCGCAGAACACGGTCGAGCAGTCGGTCGCCGCCGCCCGCGCGGCCCTGTCCGCCGATGCCTTCCAGGCCGCCTGGGCGCACGGGCAGGGCCTGGGACTGGAACAGGCGCTGGCCCTGGTCCTGGACGAGACGCCTTGTGTACCGGACCCGACCCTAAAAG
>CAXUCQ010000265.1:2889-4771 GCA_964249295.1 uncultured Armatimonadales bacterium
CCCTAAAAGGGCCTGGCTAGAGAGAAGCAGCCCTCCGGGCCGACTCCTCCGGCCCCGAGGGCCGGTTCTTTACACCCCCGTCCGTCCAAGGCGGGGCAACCACGCCACAAGTCTGCAATAATCCCTCCCGAAAATAATTTCCCAAAAAGTTTTGCGCCCGTTGTCTTGTCAGAGTTCTGTCAGACTCGCTCTGTATACTCAGGTCATCAAACAAACCCGCTGACTGGAAAGAGGGAACACGATGACACGCACTTATCAAAAATCGACGCGCAATTCCTGCCTGAGCGCCTGCGCCGCGCTGGCGCTCCTGCCCGCCCTGACCGCCCAAACTCACGCCGACGCGCTCGCCGCCAAAGCCGATCACTTCGTCGCCGCGCAGGCCGCCCGACCCGGCGCCGGGGCCGCCGCCGTGATCGTCAGACTGCAAGGTCCGCTCTCCCAGGCCCAAGCCGCTCGACTGAAAACGCTGGGCGCCGACGTTTACCGCCGTCTCGACCTGGTCCACGCCGTCGCGCTCCGGCTGCCGGCCCGCAACTTGGTCCGGCTGACGGCGCTGCCGTTCGTCGCACACGTTTCGGCCGATGCCGCCGTCCGCAAGGACGACGAGTTCACGACCGAGAGCAGCATGGATGTCCAGGCCGAGCAGCAGTTCGGCGTCTCGGGCCAGGGCGTCACGGTCGCCGTGGTGGACAGCGGCATCCGCAGCGTCAAGGACCTGCGCGGCGCCGACGGCGGGCGCATCCTCGCCAAAGTCAGCTTCGTGGCGGGCGACCCCAGCACCGACGACGCCTGCGGCCACGGCACCCACGTCGCCGGCATCCTCGCCGGCGACGGCGCGTCCTCGACCGGCCCGCGCTTCTTCCAGACGTTCAAAGGGATCGCCGAGCGGGCCAACCTGGTCAGCGTCCGCGTCCTCGACGCCAACGGCGCCAGCGACGTCAGCACCGTCGTTTCGGGCATCCAGTGGGTCGTCGATCATAAGAACAAGTACGGCATCCGCGTCCTGAACCTGTCCGTCGGCCATCTGCCGGGCGAGAGCTACACCACCGACCCGCTCTGCCAGGCGGTCGAGGCCGCCTGGAAGGCCGGCATCGTCGTCGTCGTCGCCGCCGGCAACGACGGGCGGCTGCAGAACACCAGCCCGATTCCCACGCCCGGCCTGGACAACGAGGGCTACGGCACGGCCTACGGCAGCATCAACTCGCCCGGCAACGACCCCTACGTCATCACGGTCGGCGCGATGAAGTCGACGGACGGCGTCCGCGCCGACGACGCCATCGCCACCTACTCCGGCCGCGGCCCGAGCCGCTTCGACCTGGAGCTGAAGCCCGACATCGTCGCCCCCGGCAACCAGGTCATCTCGACCCTGGCCGACGGCAGCACGCTCGGCACCGTCGCCGCCAATCTCATCCCGCTCTCATCCTACGCCAAGACGAACAGCGCCGACGCCGACTCGAACCGGTACTTCAAGCTGTCCGGCACGTCCATGGCCACCCCGGTCGTTTCCGGCGCCGCCGCCCTGCTGCTGCAGGCGGACCCGACGCTCTCGCCGGACACCGTCAAGGCCCGCCTGATGCTCTCGGCGACCAAAGAAGTCGACGGCAGCGGCCAGCCGGACCCCTGCACCTACGGCGCCGGGTACGTCAACATCGCGGCGGCCCTGGCCTCCACCGTCACCACGACCCAGTACGCCCTCAGCCCGCAGCTCGTCGCCGATGACAACGGCAACGTCTACGTCACCATGGACAACGCCCTGTGGGGCAGCCACGCGCTCTGGGGGACCAACATCGCCGACCTGAGCGCGATCTGGGGCGTACACGCGATCTGGGGGACGCACGCCATCTGGGGGACGCACGCCATCTGGGGGACGCACGCCATCTGG
>CAXUCQ010000266.1:0-4488 GCA_964249295.1 uncultured Armatimonadales bacterium
GGCGAGCCGGGTGGGGGCCACCTACTCCGTCCGGCCCTGGTCCAGATTGTAGATGGTCCCCATCAGCGTTTTCTCGACCGAGCCGCCGCCCTGGATCTGCTGCATGGCCTGGGTGATCTCGTGGGCCTGCATGAGCTTGCCCGAGTCGAGCATCAGGGTCTTGGTGCGGTTCAGCTCCTGCATCGCCTGGGTGACGTCCATCTGCTGGGTGCGCATGCCCATCACGGTCTTGTCGAGCAGGCGCGCGGCGCGGGCCACGGACAGCTCGTTCTGCACGCGGGGCGAGGCCGACGAGGCGATCAGCGCGCGGTCCGTGGTGAAGTCCATCACGGCGTCCGCACCCAGGCGCTCGGGCCGGCCCGAGAGCGCGTAGTCGTAGAGCAGCTCGGCGCGTGCGACGCGGTAGGTGCCGGCGGGTCGGGGTGAGATCTCGAGTTCCCACAGGGACGACAGGCCCGTCTCGCTCTCGACGTCGATCAGCGTCACCTCGGCGGTGCGCGGGCCGAAGACGGGCTGCTGGCCGTAGACCTGGCGGACCTGGACGCCGCGCGGCAGGTGCAGGCGCAGGCGCAGGTTGCGGGCGGTGATCCGCATCAGGGTGTCGAGTTCCTTGCGGAAGACCTCGGGGATGAGTTCCGGGCGGGCGATGTAGTAGTAGTTGCCGCCCGAGCGCCGGGCGATGCCGGCCATGAGTTCTTCGTTGTAGTCGGGGCCGAAGCCGAGAGCGGTGACGGTGATGCCGCGCCCCTTCTGCTCGGCGACCTGGCCGACGATGCTGGGGAAGTCTTTGGTCCCCGCCGTCGGCTCGCCGTCGGTCAGCAGCAGGACGCGGTTGAGGGTGTTCTCGGTCTTGACGGAGGCGACCTGCTGGCAGGCGGTGATCAGGCCTTCGTAGAGGTTGGTGGTGTTGCCGGCGTAGATGCGGTTGATGTAGTCTTTGACGAGGGCTTTGTTGATGACGCGCCGGGCGGGCATGATGACGTCCGCGCCGTCCTCGAACGTGATGACCGACAGGATGTCGTTCGGCTCCAAAAGATCGACGACGTAGGCGCAGGCCTTCTTGGCGTACTCGAGCGGCTCGCCCTCCATGGACCCGGAGCGGTCGATCACGAGCGAGATGTTGAGGGGCAGCCGCATGCCGCCCAGGCCGCCGCCGGACGCGCTGCGGACGTCGAAGAGCAGGTGCTCGCGCGTGATGTCCGAGGACAGGCCGTAGGCGCTGCCGGGCGTCGCCGCCAATGTCAGCGACCGCTGAGGCAGTCCGGGCGGCCCGGCCATCACGGTCCGCTCCCCCGCGCCGGCGGCGCCGGGCGGGCTGACCATGCGCGTGCGGTCGGGGTCGTCCCCGAGCATCCGTGTTTTGTCGAAGTCGGCCATAGCGTCGCGTCTTCTGAGCGTGCGAGAGAGTCTGAGAAAGTACGAAAAGTCGTCGCCGGGTGTCGGCTCGTCTTATTATAGCAACTCCGACGCGGATTGTCTAGTGTCCGCCTCCGCAGGACCCAACTCCTTGCGTTAGGAACCCACCTCTTTGCTCCGCAGAGGTCCTCCCTGTTAGGGAGGACGGAGCGGCGCAGACTCGGTGGGTCGGGGTCGTACCCGAGAGGCCCCAGCCTGCCATTGACGGGGGAGACCAGGCGGGAGGATTTCGCCTCGGTTACTTAACCGAAACTTAACGCGGGCTTAATCTTTTCTTAATGTGCGCCCGCCAAAATGCCCGTACAATGCGCGCGGCCACTGAAAGTCTCGTCCGGCCCGGACGGTCACGGGATTTCAGACGCACACATAAATCGCGTTCCGCCCCGGCCCCGGCGGGACAGCGCCGAATGAGGAGGCAAAGATATGCCGCACACCCCGCAAGGCTCCCAGCGTGGCTTCACGCTGATTGAGCTGCTCGTCGTCATCGCCATCATCGCGATCCTCGCCGCCATCCTGTTCCCCGTCTTCGCCAAGGCCCGCGAGAAGGCGCGGCAGATCGCCTGCCTGTCCAACATGAAGCAGATCGGGCTGGCGACCCTGCAGTACGTCCAGGACTACGATGAGGCTTTCTACCCGCACCGCTTCAACTGCGACGCCAACGGCGCCGTCACCTCCGGCTCCGCCGCCGGTCGGTGCAGCCAGTATGCCTCCGGTCAGTCCCCGGCGGCCGGCCTGTCCGGGGGGGCCGAGCAGCGCTTCTACTGGATGTACATGCTGCAGCCGTACACCAAGAGCTACGCCGTGTTCAAATGCCCCGACACTCCGAGCGGCTTCACATCGGACACCAACCAGAACGCCCAGACGATCCCCACGGGTACGTCCGGCGCCGTTGGGCAGGACTACGGCGGCCAGAACAGCTACGGCCACAACGACGCCTGGATGAGTCCGGCGGGCGCCTACGCCGGTTCCAACGGCTTCCCGGCGACGGTGACGAACGCCACCATCCCGCGCCCGCCCAGCACCCTGTTGATCTGCGACTCGACCTACTACGGCGTCTGCCCGGATGTCGCGGCCCAGAGCGGCCAGCCTCTCCTCAATGCCAACGGTAATGAGAATACCTATGTGACGGGACAGGGCAGCCAGTACGTCAACTACTGGAAGAACATCGGCAACGCGGCCTGGGACTACCAGGGGACGACCGCTGCCGCCGCGCCCGCTCTGGGCCTGGCTCGACACACCGGCTTCATCAACTGCCAGTTCGCGGACGGCCACGCGAAGGCGATCCGTTACAATGACCTGATCAGCAACATCTGCTACTGGACGACCGACGCCGACGGCCCGCACCCGAACTGTCAGTAGTCGCTGCGTTTGAGACGCCCTCGGCCCGCCGCCGGCGCGATGCTGTCGGCGGGCTGTTTTTGTGGGTGGGGTACAATGTAGACACGGTCGAGCAAATAGGAGAGTTACCATGTCACATCTCACTCCGGGCAGTATCTTCAATGAAGCCGGTCTCCGGGAAGTGTCGGAACGGGGTCATGCCCTGTATGACACAACGCTGAAGGCGCAGTTGGAGCCGGAACACAACAACCGATTTGTTGCTCTGCATGTGGACACCGGCGACTACGAAGTGGCGCGGACTTCGGCGGAGGCGACGCGCGCCATGCAGAAGCGCAGGCCGCTTGATGGGCGGCTCTACATCCGCCGAATCGGCCCGGAACTGGAGTATGGGCCGGCGGCGCGTTTGTTGATGGGGGAAATGATGGCAGCGAAGTCAAAGCCATGATGCTGGGACATGTCCGGGACAACTTCGCGCGGGTGACTCTCGCGCTGCCGGGTCGGACAGGAGCCGTGTGGGTGGAGTTCGTGATCAATACCGGCTTCGACGGCGAGCTGGCCCTGCCTGCCGCGCTGCTGAGTGGTCTCGATGCGGCTTACGCCGGGGATCGCCCGATCCAACTGGCCGACGGCACGGAGCGGGCGCGGCCTGTGTTCCGAATCCTGCTCGAATGGGAGAGCGAATGGCGACCGACAGAAATCCTGTCGTTGGACGGGACGCCGCTGTTGGGCGTCAACCTTTTGGAAGGCTCTCTGCTCCAGATCGAGATGATGAGTGGCGGACAGGTCATGATCAAACCGCTTTGACCCAAAAGTATGGCCCGCCGCCAGCATTGCGCCGGCGGCGGGCCGTTTTTGCGGGTGGGGAACGAGGCGGCCGTTCAGGGCGTTTTCAGCGCCGCCGCTTTCTTGCGCGACGCTTTGGGGGTCGGGGCGTAGGCGGAGAGGCTGACGGCGATGGGGTGGCCGTCGGCGTCTTTCTCGCGGCCCAGGCGGGCCGAGACGCGCATCCCCGGCGTGATCTGGCTCAGGGCGGCATCGGCCTTCTCGACCTTGATCTTGGTGGCGTCCCCGACGGCGACGGTCTGGCGGGGCTTGGTCTTGGGGGCGACGGTGACCAGCCCTTTGTCGGCGGACACGTCCACGGCGGTGCCGACCAGGGAGACCGGCTTCAGGGCCGTCTTGGCGGCCTGGGCGTCGGCGACGCTGTCGGACACGATCTCGGCCATCGGCAGGCCGCTGGGAAGGGCGCGCGTGATGACGACGACATCCGCGCCGACGGGGTAGGCGGCGGGGGCTGCGTCGGCGCCGGACTTGCGGAACAGCGTCTTGGCGGTCGTGTGCAGGGTGAGCGGCGTCGGCGAAGTGCCGTCGGGCTGCACGACCAGGGTCTTGTCGGCGACGCTGACGACGTGTCCCACGAGCGGCTTGCGGCGGTAGGCGTCGATGGCCGCCTCCGTGGCCGGGTCGCTCAGCATCACCACGGACAGGGCGCCGTCGCTGGCCCGCGTCCGGGTCCGCAGCAGCACCGGGGCGCCCGCCGCGAAGTCGGTGGGGCCGACTGCCAGCCCGCCGCGCAGGAACAGGGAGGACGGGTGGATGGCGGCGTCCATCGCCGTGCCGTCCGCCAGGGTCACATGGACCGCGTCGCCGTCCGCCGAGACGAACGTGGCGGGGTGGACGTTCTTGGAGAGTTTGACCGTGGCCGCCGGGGGCTTGGCGGCGCCCTTCCTGACC
>CAXUCQ010000266.1:4498-4764 GCA_964249295.1 uncultured Armatimonadales bacterium
CCAGCGGGGGCGTCGGGAGCGTCAGCAGCAGGGCGGCCAGGGAAGAAAGCGCGCCGACCGAGCGGCGGGAGACCCGTCCGTGAAGCATGGGGTTCGTCCTCCAATAATGCGGGTGATGTTGCTGCTTGGCTGGTTCGCGGCGCGCTCCCGGAATTCCTGCCTGTGCCGCCGGGATTTTTGGGGCGTGAGGGACCCACCTCCTTGCTTCGTTCGTTCCTCTCTTCGCAGGGGTCCTCCCGCAACGGGAGGACAGGGCTGTGCGGACT
>CAXUCQ010000267.1:0-216 GCA_964249295.1 uncultured Armatimonadales bacterium
ACGGCGACCGGCGCGGGGGACAGCAGAAAAGCCTCGGTCTGGCCCTGAAAGATGCCCTGCCCCGTGATCTGCCCGGCGTCGTTGATGCCGGTCGCGTCCGTCAGCGTCCAGCCCGAGGCGGCGGGGATGCGGTCGTTGAGGTCGGTCAGGGCGCCGTTCTGCCACAGGCCGGCGCTCCGCTCCGAGAAAGCGCCCGACCCGCAGCGGCTGCTGCCG
>CAXUCQ010000267.1:226-4760 GCA_964249295.1 uncultured Armatimonadales bacterium
GATCTGGCCGTGGGCGTTGATGGACACGGCCAGGCTGTCGGTGTCGCCGGGGATCGTCCCCAAATCCGTCAGCGCCCCGCCGCGGGCAACGAAGGCGTGCCAGTTCGCGCCGACGGTCGCCTCGCCGACGACGGTCCCGTCGCCGCCGATGCCCAAGCCCCGGCTTTGGGTCCCGCCGGGCAGAGTCCCCAAGGCTGTCAGAGCGCCGCCGTTCGCCAGAAAAGCGTGGTCCGTGCCGTCCGATGCGGTGGACACGCCGGCGGTCTGACCCGCCGCGTTGACGGCGAAGGCGCCGCTGCGGAGGTCGCCCGGAAGCGTTCCTAAATCGGCGACGGCGCTGCCGTTCCAGACGCAGGCGTGATCGACCCCGCCCGACGTCTCGGACACGCCGGCCACGAGGCCGCCGGCGCTGATACCCCGCGCCTCGCTGGTGAGGCCGCCGAGGGTCCCCAGGTCGCTGGGAACGCCGTTGTTCCAGAGGCAGGCATGGATGGAAGGGTAAGTGGGCAGCGCGCTCGTGCCGGCGATCAGACCCGCCAGGTTGATGCCCGAAGCGTTGCTGTCCAGGCCGCCCGGCAGCGTCCCCAGATCGAGCGCGGCGCCGCCCGCGCTCCACAGGGCGGCGTGGTCCCCGCTCAGCCCGGCCGACTGCCCGTTCGGGCTGAGGGCCGCCGCGCGGGTGGCGTCGCCGGGGGTGACGGGGCCGAGATTGGTGATGGTGCAGGTCTGCGCGGACGCGCCTGGCGACAGGGCCGCGAGGTCGAGCAACAATGGCGCACATAACGGAGGCTTTATGCGGAAGGTGTTCATGGGCGGGTCTCCGATCACTGCTGAACGTCGTGTCCATCCAGATAAAGGGTCGTGACCTTGCCATCGGAGTGCGGGACGGCGTCGCGCAGCACCTCCGTCGTGGAGGGGCTTGCGTAGTCATTGACGTTGTGTCCACTCAGAGCGCCGTTCGGGGCATAGGGCTGCTGTGTTGACGGACAGCGGAATGTGCGGCTGTCGCGCGTGTACGGCATCAGCGCCGACTGCAACTCGGCGGGCGTGTGCATCGGCGGCAGGGTTCCGTCGTAGTCCTGCGTGTACTGTATCAAGGCCAGCCCCAACTGACTCTCGTCGCTCAGACACGCCGAGTCCTGGTTCGCCGGAGCAACATCCCCACCCTCCACATGGCCGTCAAGATACGCGATGACGAACTCGCCGTTGCGGTGGCGGCGGGGGTCGCGCAGCAGTTCGGTCGTGCCGTAATCGCTGAACGCGCTCAAAGGCTGCCCACTCACGGCCGGATTGGGCGTGAAGGGCAGGCCGGTGACGGGACTGCGGAAGACGCGCGCGGTGTGGGTGTACGGCATCAGCGCCGTCTGCAACTCGGCGGGCGTGTGCATCGACGGCAGGATTTCGTCATTGTCCTGCGTGTACTGGTCGACCGCCAAGGCGAGCTGTTTGGCGTCGTTGACGCTGGTCTGCTCGGGGTCGGCCTGGTCCACGCCGCCGCGTTCAAGGCGGCCGTCAAGGAAGGCGACCGTGGACTGCCCGTCGCCGTGGGGTACGGAGTCGCGGAACAGCTCGGTCGTGCTGGGATACTGCGCGGCGATCGAATGGCCGCTGAGGGCGAAGTTCGGCTGGTAGGGCTGCTGGGTCGCGGGGCAGATGAAGGTCGAGGCCGATCGGGTGTACGGTTCGACGGCGGCCTGATAGCCGCTCAGACTGGTGGCGGTGGGGAACAGCTCATCGTTGTCCTGCGTGTACTCCAGGACGGCCTGCTGGAGCAGGGCCGCGTTGCTGTCACACGCGACGTTGCCGGGCCGGAAGGACGCTGCGGCGACGCTCAGCAGCGCGCCCAGAACGGCCAGGACCAGCAGTGTGTCGGTGATAAAACGCCTTTGAGTTCGGATTGCCTTCATCGCCGTTTCCCTTTCGCCGTCTCATTATAGCAAGCCGACGGGACGGAGTCAAGCCCAGAGGGACGGCCCCCGTCCGCTGAGACAGCGGGAGTCGGCACGCTACGCCAGGGCTTCGGCCATGGTCCGCATCTGGATCTCGATGATCCGCGAGCCTGCCGACTGCGTGCAGGCCAGCAGGACGGCGCCCGCGACGTCTTCGGGGTCGAGCATCCCGGACTGCGCGACGCTCTCCTCCGTGCGGCCCTTGCCCAGCGCGAACTCCGTCTTGACGCCGCCGGGGCAGATCACGCCGACTTTGATGCCCTGGGGGCGCAGCTCCCGGTCCAGCGCCTGTGCGAAGCCGACCTGCGCGAACTTGGTCATGCAATAGACGGCCTCGCCGCCGAAGCCGTACACGCCGGCCATCGACGAGATCATCAGGACGGTCCCGTCGCCGCGCTCCAGCATCGGCGGGACCGCGTGGCGGGTGAAGAGGAACGTCGAGCGGACGTTGGTGTCCATCATCTCGTCGTAGTCCTCGGCGCTGGTGTCCACCAGGTTTTTGTAGTTGCCGACGCCCGCGTTGTTGACCACGATGTCGAGCCGCCCGAAGCGCTCCATAGCCGCGGCCACGGCGCGACGGGCGGTGTCCTCCTCGCGGGCGTCCCCCGCCACGATCGCGGCCTCGCCGCCCTTCGTCTTGACGAGGTCCGCCAGTTCCGCCAGCCGCTCCTCGCGGCGTGCGGTCAGCACCAGCCACGCGCCTTCTTCCGCCAGGGCCACCGCGCACGCCCGACCGATGCCCGCGCTCGCGCCGGTGATCAGCGCCACTTTGTCCGTTAATCTTCCAGCCATCTGTTTCTCCTCGGGAGCGGAAGCACGCCCCAGAGTCGGTATCTACCCAATTTCGCGCGCGAACTGGTCCAGGAACGTCTGGAGGAAGGCGGCGCGCTCCTGTGCCAACGCGCGGGCCGTGTCCGTGTGCAGCGTGTCGGGGAGGCGCAGCAGCTTGCGAGTGAAGTGGTCGAGCGTCCACTGCGTGTCGTCGGGCGGGCGTGTGCGGCAGAGCGGATCGGCCTCGGCGTAGAACGGACGGCGCATCGTCGTCCCCGTGGCGAAGCAGCGGGCGATGCCGACGGCCCCGAGGGCGTCCAGCCGGTCGGCGTCCTGCAAGACCCGGCCTTCCAGAGTGTCCGGCGCCAGCCCGCGCGAGAAGCTGTGGACGCGGATGCACTCGCAGATCGCCTCCGCCTGGCCTATGGCAAAGCCTTCGGCCTCCAGGACGCGGGCCGCTTCCGCCGCGCAGACCTCGCCGGACAGGGCCGAGTCGGGATGGTCTTTCGGGTAGTTGAACAGTTCGTGCAGCAGCGCGGCGGGCAGCGCGATGTCCAAATCCGCGCCCTCGGCGGCGGCGATGCGGCGCGCGTTCTCCGCGACGCGCCGGACATGGAGGAAGTCGTGGCCGGGGTCGGCGCCTTGGCCGCGCTCGCGGGCGACGGCCTCAAGGCGGCTTAACTGCTGCGGCGTCATTGTTCCCCCTGCAAAAGACATGGATCCCGGCGCGACTCTCACGTGTCACGCCACCCGCCCCCACTCCTGAGTCCTTACTCGGCGGGGCCGACGCCGCCCCAGTCGCTTTGTATCAGAGCGCCGATGGCGCGCATCGTCTCCGCCCCGATCCAGGCCAGCGCGTCCTTTTCCGCCTCGGGCTTCGCCGCCAGCAGCGCGTCCACGCGCAGCGGCGGCCCCACGGTGACGGTGACGGGGCTGCGCCGGAGGCGCTTGGCGCCCTTCGGCAGCATCCGCTCCGTGCCTTCGATCGCCACCGGCACGATGGCGGCATCCGCCTGCTTGGCGATCAGGGCGAAACCCTTCTCCGCCGCCTTCAAATGCCCGTCCTCGGACCGCGTCCCTTCCGGGAAGATCAGCACCACGCCGCCCGCCTTCAGCAGACCGACGGCGTGCTTCAGCGCGGCCCGGTCCGCCGCGCCGCGCCGCACCGAGAAGGCCCCGACGCCACGGATGATCTGCTTCAGGACGGGGACGCGGAACAATTCTTCCTTGCCCATGAAGTAGATCTGGCGCGGCGTGATCAGCGACAGATACGGCGGGTCGACGTTCGCCCGGTGGTTGGGCGCCAGAATCACCGGGCCGGACGCCGGGATGTTCTCGGCACCCCGGATGGAAACGCCGCCTAGGGACCGGACCAATCCCCGGACCACGGTCCGCACCAGGCGATAAAAGGCCGTCGGCGGCACGGCGGCCGGCGCAACAGGCGGTTCAGCGGGCATGGACGAGTCGCGCCTCCGCCGCCAGGCGCAGGATCGCCGCGACGACCGCGTCCACGTCCATCCGGTCGCTGTCCAGGATCGCCGCGTCGGCGGCAGGCACCATCGGCGCCACGTCGCGCGAGCCGTCCCGCGCGTCCCGCGCCGCGATGTCCCGGCGCAGCGCCTCGGGCGAGACGGCGATGCCCCGCTCGGCCAGTTCGGCCTCCCGTCGGCGGGCGCGCTCCTCCAGCGAGGCCGTCAGGAAGACCTTCACCTCCGCCCCCGGCAGCACGACCGTCCCGATGTCGCGCCCCTCCATCACCACCCCGCCCCGCGCGCCCATCTCCCGCTGCAGCGCCGCCAACCGGCGGCGGACAC
>CAXUCQ010000268.1:0-4760 GCA_964249295.1 uncultured Armatimonadales bacterium
CCGGACGCTGGGGGCGCAGCAGGAGCGCGAAAAGCCACGGAAGACCGGCAAGCCGGCCCCGGCGCGCGGCCTGGACGCGGCGGGCGTGGCCGCGGCGGGCGCGGCCATCGGCAGCCTCGGCCTGCTGGCGTTCGGCGGCGTGGTCTGGGCCTTGGCGGCCCGTCACCCCGCCTGGCAGACGCTCGGACTGGCGGCGCTCGCCTGGATCGTGGTCTCCCTGTGCGGCTGGGCCGCGCGCCAGAAGATGTGAGCGGCACTTCTCCCATGCTGCAGAGGCCTTCCGCGCGGCGGCTTGCAGCCGTGGAATATGGTATAATACGGCACCTCTGACGCTTGCCTGGCAACAAAGGCCCCGGATGCTTTTCGGGGCCGGGCGCGGCCGTGGGAACCCTGACCGCATGGAGCGTGCCGCCTCGTGACAACTTCCACAGACACTCCCCCGACCACCACGCCGATAACGGGCGGGGACCGGGCCGCGACGGGGATCGTCGGCCTGGACGACATCTTGGGCGGCGGCCTGCCGCGCAACCGGCTGTATCTGATCCAGGGACACCCCGGCGTCGGCAAGACGACGCTCGCCCTGCAGTACCTGATGGAAGGGCGGCGGCGGGGCGAGACGGGGCTTTACATCACCCTGTCCGAGAGCGCCGACGAGCTTCGCGCCACCGCCGAGTCGCACGGCTGGGACCTCGACGGCATCGAGATCCACGAACACACGGCGGCGGACGTCAATTCCGACACCCAGCACACGCTGTTCCACCCGGACGAGGTGGACCTGACCGAGACCATCGGCGACCTGCTCCGGGCCGTCGACCGGGTGCGGCCCACGCGCATCGTCGTGGACAGCCTGTCCGAGCTGCGCCTGCTGGCGGGCGAGGCCCTGCGCTACCGGCGCGAGATCTTGGCCCTGAAGAACCACTTCGGCGGGCGCGACTGCACCGTGTTCCTGCTGGACGACCGCACCACGGACGTCGGCGACCTGCAGCTGCAGAGCCTGTGCCACGGCGTCCTGATGCTGGAAGAGCAGGCGCCGGACTACGGCGGCGACCGGCGGCGGCTGCGGGTCACCAAGATGCGCGGCCTGCGCTTCCGAAGCGGCTACCACGATTTCAGCGTCGAGACGGGGGGGCTGGTCGTCTTCCCGCGCCTGGTCGCCGCCGAGCACCGGGACTCGTTCGCGCCGGAACAGGTCGGGAGGTCCACGCCGCCGCTGAACAGGGAGTCCAGCGGCGGCGTGGACCGCGGCACGACCACGCTGCTGATCGGGCCGTCCGGGGTGGGCAAGTCGAGCATCGCCACGCGGTACGCGGTCGAGAGCGCCCGGCGCGGCGAGCGGGTCGCGATGTACCTCTTCGACGAGCGCCCGCCGACGCTGTTCGCCCGCTCGGCGGGCCTGGGCATGGACCTGACGGGACAGGCCGACGCGGGCCGCGTCATGGTCCAGGCCATCGACCCCGCCGAGCTGACGCCGGGCGAGTTCACGCACAACGTCCGCCGTGCGGTCGAGCGGGACGGCGTGCGGATGGTCGTCATCGACAGCCTGTCCGGCTACCAGAACGCCATGCCGCAGGCCCAATCGCTGATGCTGCTGCTCCACGAGCTGCTGACGTACCTGAACCAGCAGGGCGTCACGACCCTGATCGTGCTGACCCAGCACGGCATGGTGTCGAGCGCCATGACCAGCGACGTGGACGTTTCGTACATGGCCGACAACGTCCTGCTGTTCCGCTACTACGAGCACCGGGGCGAGGTGCGCCAGGCGCTGTCCGTCTTCAAGCGTCGCGCGGGGCCGCACGAGCGCACGCTGCGCCGGCTGACCTTCAGCCCGGAGCGGGGCATCGAGGTCGGCGACCCGCTGCGCGAGTTCCACGGCGTCTTGACGGGCGTGCCGACCGCCCTCAGCCCGGACGAAGGTCCCAAAGACCCGCAAGAGGCGCGGGCGTGACCGACCTGACTCCAAGCGACGAGCGCATCCTGATCCTGGCCCCGACGGGCCGCGACGCCGCCCTCGCCCACGCGGCCCTCGCCGAAGCGGGCCTGTGTCCCCACGCCTGCCCCGACGGCGAGACCCTGTGCCGCGAGCTGGAATCGGGCGCCGGCGCGGCCCTGATCACCAAGGAAGCCCTGACCGGCCCGGCCCTGGCGCGGCTGAAAGGGTTTCTGACCGCGCAGCCGCCCTGGTCCGATCTGCCGCTGCTGATCCTGACCAGCGGGGGTCGGCCTACCGCCGAAGGGCGCCGCCGGCTGCAGGCGTTGGAAACGCTGGGCAACGCGACCCTGCTGGAGCGGCCCCTGCGCGTCACGACCCTGGTCAACGCCGTCCGCGTGGCCCTGCAGTCGCGGCGGCGTCAGTACGAGCTGCGCGACCACCTGGCCGAGCGCGCGCGGCTTGAAGCGGCCCTGCAGGCCGAGTACGAGAAGCAGCACCACATCGCCGAGACGCTGCAGCGGTCCCTGCTGACGACGCCCCGCCCTGGCGCCTTTCCCGGCCTGGAGATCGAGACCATCTACCGGGCTGCCCGGCAGGAGGCGGACATCGGCGGCGACTTCTTCGACGTGTTCGCCCTCAACGGCGACCGGGTGGCCCTGGTCGTCGGGGACGTGTCCGGCAAAGGCCTGGACGCGGCCAGCCGCACCGCCGAGGTCAAGTACGCCCTGCGCGCCTTCCTGCGCGAGAACCCCGCCCCCGCCCAGGCGCTGGACCGCTTGAA
Organism: uncultured Armatimonadales bacterium; assembly: GCA_964249295.1. GTDB lineage: Bacteria > Armatimonadota > Armatimonadia > Armatimonadales > Capsulimonadaceae > CAZZVX01. The sequence goes on from CAXUCQ010000268.1 coordinate 2,712, forward strand.
CGACTTCCTGCTCGACGGCCAGACTTTGGACGGTCAGCCGCTCAACAGCTTCGTCTGCCTGGCGCTGGGCGTGCTGGACACGGCGTCGGGCTTGCTTTCCGTGTCCAACGCCGCCGGGGAAGCGCCGCTCGTGCTGGCCGCGTCCGGCGGCGAGCCGAGGCCCGTCCCTGGGAACGGCCCGCCGCTGGGCGTCACCGCCGGCGCGGACTACGCCGACGCCTGTGTCCCGCTCGCCCCCGGCGACGCCGTCGTGTTCGTCACCGACGGCATCACGGAGGCCCGCCGTGGGCGCGAGTTCTTCGGGTACGAGGGCCTGATCGAGACCGCGCAGCGCGCTTGGCCGCAGGCGTCCCTGACGGCGCTCGGCCAGGCCGTGGCCGGCGACGCCGCCGAGTTCGCGGGCGGCACGCTCGGCGACGACGTCTGCCTGCTCCTCGCCCGCTACACCGACGCCCCGCCTGCCGGATGAGCGGAGTGGATGCTCCGATCTGCGCCCATAAAGTTTCCCTCAGTGCCTCTCTTTGGCGCCTGTCTCGTCCGGCACATACTCCAACACGTCGCTGACGCCGCACCCGAAGTATCTGCAAATCTTGCTCAGCGTGTCGCCATCAAGCCGCTTGATGGGGTCTGGTCTGAGCAGTATGGCTAAAGTGTTCGAGGACAAGCCGGTCTCCTGCGTCAGTTTCTCATAGGTGAGTTTCACGCCGTCTGCTTCTTCCTTCTCAAACCGGAGGCGCCGCAGTTTGCTCCGTATCATTGTCTTATATCACCTCCGATGCCTGAATTATATCGCCTTTTTTGCTTACATTAGCATGAGTGTCACTAATGGATACGAACAGTTTCTCCTTCTATGTCATGGAAAAGTGTTGACAATACTAGTGATACCTGATATAATAATGGCGTAACAACAAGAAACGATATAGCTTCCTCAGCAGGGTTTAGCGCCTGTGGTTTACCGCTTCGTAAAGATGCCGAAGATGACTTGCCTCGCATGGACCGAGGGCAGGCGGCTGGATACAATCTTGGTACAATACTGTCATGGACAATCAACAAACATCGCTCTTCGCCTCCGAAGCCCTCACCGATTGCCCTGGCAAACCTGTGAAAAGGACGCAAGGCGGGCGAGCGACTACCGATGTCATCATGTCGGCCTCTGTGGCCGGCAACGCTGAAGTCTTTTCTGATGTCGCCTCTTTGCACATCGCCGTCGGCTCGACGGTGGCGGACGTGACCTACGGTAAAGGAGTGTTCTGGCAGCAGGTTCCCTTCGGCTGCTACAGCCTCCTGTTTTCGGATATCGATGCGAAAGTGGGAATGGACCCTGTGCATAAGGTTCCTGTTCGCACAGGAGTCGACAGCAGAAGCCTCCCCTACGGCGACGGCTCTCTCGATTGCCTCGTTTTCGACCCGCCGTATATGGAAGGGCTGTTCCGCAATCAGAAGGATCACTTGGCGGGTACAGGCACCTACGCGGCTTTTCGGCACCACTACTCGAATGGGCAGGCCACGGAGGACGGCGGGGGTCAGCCCAAGTGGCACGAAGCCGTGATCGATCTTTACCTGCAGACCGGCGTTGAGGCTTATCGTGCAGTCGCTCCCGGCGGCCTGTGCGTCGTCAAATGTCAGGACGAGGTGAGCGCGAACAAGCAGCGCCTGACTCACATCGAGATCATCAGCGCCTACGAATCTCTCGGCTTTTACACCAAAGACCTGTTCATCGTCGTCCGCGCTAATAAGCCCGGCATAAGTCGCCTCGTCACTCAAGTCCACGCCCGCAAGAACCACTCATACTTTATCGTCTTCCAGAAGGTTCGGAAGCCGGTCTCAAACGTGATCAGCCTCCGGGGCAACGGCGACAGGGTCAGAGTCCACGGCGGGCGGCCTTGATCCACTCATCTCTTCCTCAACTACGGATGTTTCAGAGGCCGAAGCCCCCTGCCGTTCATGGATGATGCTGTCAAGAATCTGGTAGATGTCATCTGTGAAAACACCCGACGGCGGCCAGGTGATACGTACCAATGTCGCGAGAAGGTGTCGGCGCTGGTACTC
>CAXUCQ010000269.1:0-3969 GCA_964249295.1 uncultured Armatimonadales bacterium
GTCGTAGCCCCAGACCGCCGGGTCGGGCTTGGCGCCGACGGGCTGGTGGAACTCCTCGCTCCAGGAGAGCGTGTCGCCGGGCGGCGCGGCGGCCGCACTTTTTGCGCGGGACGGGGCGGCGTCCGCGCCCCGACTTGTCGGCGGGGCGCAGAGGAGCAGAGTCGCCCACAGAATGGCCGCTCGTGGGTCGGTTTTCATAGATCGTGACATTCGGAAGGCCCTCGGACTGACGCAAAAGCGCGACTTCCTTGACAGTATACCCATGCATAAGCGCATGGGTGAAAAAAGGGCTTGATACATCAAGCCCCTTTTCGCCCGTTGATCTTTGATTTTGAACCCCAGCACTCAAAGGCCGTCGCTGCGGCGACGATCCTCAGTGTTGAGTACCCGGCTGGCCTTGCTGTATGGCGATGTCGTGCGCGACGCCCGGCGGGGGCGGGGGCGCGTTGGCCGGCATCACCGGACTCGCGCCTGTCCCCGACGAGGCGACAGGCTGAGACGCGGGCGGTGTGGTGGAAGCGTCCTGGTGTGACCCGCAGCCGGCGATGATGGGTGCGGCGAGAAGCAGCAGTGCCAGCATCCGGGAGATGCTTTTCGGGCGTGGTTTCATCGGTTTAATCCTGGGTCTTCTGGGCTGAGGCGGCCTGGCGAGGCGCGGGCGTGTCCGCGCGGGCGCGGAACTGCTGGGCGATGCCGGAGTCGGTGGCAAGGTTTTCGGTGCGCAGCCCGGCGAACTCGTGCAGCAACTGCGGCATCGAGTCCGTGTAGAAGTCGAGCAGGCGGGTCGGCTGCGCGTTGCAGTAGACGGCCCAGAGGGAGTGGCCGCCGGGCTGCCACATGACCTTGTACGTCCACGTCGTCCAGGACAGGCCGTCCGCCGACATTTCGCGGATGGCGTTGCCGAAGACTTCGGGCGTCCCCGCCGGCTCGAAGCCGAACTCGCCGACGTAGTAGGGGATGCCGCGCCGGTCGCGCTCTTTGAGCAGGGCCGCCACGTAGGCATCGAACGCGGCCTGCTGGTCCGCCGGGGTCTTGGCCGGGAAGTCGTAGTAGTGCGTGCTGTAGACGACGTTCCGCCACCCGGCGGGGCCGGGGAACGGCATCCACTGCGCCCCGGAATAGCCGTCCTCGACGATGACCATGTGACGGCTGTCGACCGCGCGGATCGCGCTGTAGAGCCGGTCCTGGACGACATACATCGTGTCCGAGTTGGGCATCCCCGTCGGCTCGTTGATCAGGTCGTAGCCGGCCACGGCGGGGTTGTCCCGGTAGCGCAGCGCGATCCGCCGCCAGTCCGCCGCAGCCAGGGCGACGTTGGCCGGGTCCTTGAAGAACTCGTTGCGCCCCTTCTGGCCGGTGTGCGCCTCGCCGCTCTGCCCGCCCGGAGCGCCGTGCATGTCCAGGATGACGTAGATGCCGCGCTGCCCCGCCCAGGCGATGGCCTGGTCGAGCCAGCGCATGCCGCCCGGCTCGTCGAGGAGGCTGACGAGGAACGGCAGCCGGACGCAGTTCAGCCCGTCGGCGTGGATGCGGTCGAAGTCGGCGGCGGTGATCCAGTTCTCGCGGAAGGCGGTCCTGAGCCGCTGCATCCCGTCGGCCCCGAAGCGCGCCTGGGCCGTGTCCCACAGCGAGACGTGGTCGACGATCGGCACGGACCCCGCCGGGGCGTCCGGCGGCGGGGTCGTGACGAACGGCTGCATCCACGGCTCCTCGACCAGCCAGCCGCCGAGGTTGACTCCGTTTAGAGTGACGGCCTGCCCGGAAGCGTTCACGATCTTGGCGCCGTCGGTATGCAGGAAGGACAGGGTCGCTGCGCCGGGCTTTGCGGCCGCCGGCCCGGCAGTTGCCGGATCGGCGGCGCTCTGGGGCAAGGCGCAGCTCCACATCGCCAGCCCCAGCACGGCGGCCGGCAGCAGTTTGATGCTCACTCGCATGACAGGCCGCATCCTTACTTGTACTGGTTGACCGCAGATGTCAACACGGACCTCGCGCTGATTATGTCTTGCGCGTTCGGGTCGGTCGGGTCGGTGAAGTTGAGGTTGTTGCGGGTCCACAAGTTGCTCTGTCCCGTGCCTCCGTCGGCCTGTGCCAGAGTGGCGAACGGACGGAGCGACTTGACGTGTCCGTCGCAGAACAGGTAGTTGCCTGTCGCCGTATGGCCGGCAAAGATCGTGTTTGTGAAGTTGCTGTTCGTGACGTCGATGTTCCAGCCCGATTTGGCGGCGCCGGTCCCGTTGCCTTCCAGCAGCGCGATGAGCGACGCGGGGGTGGCTATGGACGCGATGCTGATGTCCGCGCCGTTGCTGAAAGCGCCATTGCCCTGCGCATAGTTGACGGACGGATTGAAAGACCCATTGTAGTTGGTGACGTAGTCACAGCTGTACTGGTAGGCCCCTTGCTCGCCGGCATAGGCCGTCGACGTGCTCGGGTTGGAGGGACACTTGAACACGTTGCCCGTCAGCGCAGTGCTGGTCGTCCCAGCGCCGTTCTTGATGTATGGCGCGATGAACGTCGACCACGGCATGTACTGTACGCCGTCTGGATAGCCGATGGCTCCGCCGATACGGGGCATCAGTTCGTCGTAGTCCTGCGAATACTGCAGGATGCCCAGGCCGATCTGCTTCATGTTGGACACGCAGCTGATCTGCCGTGCCTTCTCGCGGGCCTTGGCGAAGACGGGGAACAGGATGGCCGCCAGGATCGCGATGATGGCGATGACGACGAGCAGCTCGATCAGTGTGAAGCCGCGTTTTCGAGAGAGTTGCATGATGATGTCCTTTCGTGGTGTGAGAGAGAGTTGTTAGGCCCGCGGGCCGCTGTAAGCCCCCGGACCGTCAGGGACGAGTAGACCGCCCGCGCGATGATTGCGGCGCCGTGCGGGCTGGGATGGACCTTGTCGCCGAAATCGGACGGAAACGGGGCCGTCGCGCGGCGAACGTCAATGATCGGGGCGCGCAATTCCGTTCCGATCACGACGATGGTTGGAACGACCGTGTTGGCGACGATGCCGGGGTCGATCGCGTATTGGTTGACGCCGAACACCGTCGGACAGGTCGCCAGAAACACCTGGGGGTGCGCCGGCAACTGCCGGAAGCTGTCGACCAGCGATGTGTACTGCTCCCGGAACAAGCGCCCGTAGGCCTGAGTCCAGGTCTGACCGGCGCCGACCGCGAAGCTGCCGTCGTTGGTGCCGAGCATGATGACGACGATGTCCGGGTTGAACCGCAATGCCTCTTGATAATACTGCGTGCCGGTGTAGGCCGGGTGATGGGGCGGGTTCCCGCCGGGCAGCGAGAGCAGGGACAGGCCGGGGAACGCGAACGTCTTCACGACGGCGTCCGGCCCGAGCGACCTTTGCAGGTCCGCCGGATACGTCCGGTCCGGCGGCAGGTTGACGCCGTAGGTGATGCTGTCCCCGACGCAGGCCACGCGCACGGCGGCGCGCGCCGCCCCGGTCGCCATGAGGAGCGTCGGCAACAGCAACAGCATTGGCAGATGTTTCTTCGTCACTGCCGCAGCCCCCGCGACAGATCGTTTGACGGATCGTTCCGGCGCGACCCGCCTTTGTGGGCCTTGACCGGGCCGGTGGACCCGCGGACCACCAGCGCGGGCTTGACGAGCAGCGTCGTCGGCTCGGAGTCCTTGTCCTCGATCTGCGAGATCAGCAGTCGGGCGGCACTTTCGCCGATCTCCAGCAGGGGCTGATGGACCGTGGTGAGGCCGGGGCGCGTCATCGACGACGACGGGATGTCGTCGAAGCCGACGACGGAGAGGTCGCCGGGGACGGACAGCCCGCAGTCGTGCGCGGCTTCCAGAACGGTGAGCGCCATCGAGTCGTTGCCGGCGAAGATCGCCGTGGGCGGGGCGGGCAGCGCGAGCAGGCGGCGCGTGGCGGCATAGCTGGTCGCGGCGTCGTAGGAGCAGGCCGGGGCGTACTCGGGCGGGGCGGCGAGGCCGGCCTCGGACAGA
>CAXUCQ010000269.1:3979-4460 GCA_964249295.1 uncultured Armatimonadales bacterium
GGCCCGGAACGTCTCGCACCGGGGGGGGACGCTCGCCATGTTGGCGTTGCCGGTCAGGTGGGCGACGCGGCGGTGGCCGAGCGACAGCAGGTGTTCGGTCGCCAGGCGCGCGCCGTGGGCGTTGTCGACGTCCACGGACGGGATGCCGTACCGCTCCGAGGGGGCCGAGACGGTGACGAGGGTCAGGCCGAGCGCGGCCAGGCCCGACAGGATGTCCGAGTCGGTCGGCGGGGCGATGACGAGCAGGCCGTCGGCGCGGCGGTCGCGGAAGGCGGCGGCGGAGGCGTCGGCGCTGCGCCAGGGGGCGGTGAAGAACGTCAGGTTGTAGCCGGTCGCCGAGGCCGCCGTCAGGGCGCCCTGGAGGATGGCCGACGCATAGGGGTGGGTCATGACGACGACGGAGTCGACGACGCCGAAGAAGATGCCCAGCGTGTTCATGCGGCGTCGGACCAGGCCCTGCGCCATGGCGTTGGGGTGGTAG
>CAXUCQ010000269.1:4470-4753 GCA_964249295.1 uncultured Armatimonadales bacterium
GGCGGCGCTGAGCACGCGCTGGCGGGTCTCGGCGCGCACCGGCTTGTGGCCGTTGTTGAGCACGTTGGAGACGGTGGCGATGGAGACGCCGCTTTCTTTGGCTACATCCGTGATGGTCGACATGGCATTCAGTGTGTGCAGTACGCACAATCGAAACGTTTCGAGTTTGGTAGGTGCATTGTAATCGAAACGTTTCGATTTGTCAATAGCAATGCTCGCAACATCGCACTTATTTTTCCGGCGCTCCGGCGCCGGAGTCCCTCCCCCGGCTGTGACACAGTTC
>CAXUCQ010000270.1:0-4741 GCA_964249295.1 uncultured Armatimonadales bacterium
GGCCATCCGGTGCGCGGGGCCGGGCGGCGTGGCGAACCGGATGCACCCGCACCGTGGGCGGGTCGGCGGTCGCCTCCCGGATGCTGAACAGGATGCCCCACGCAGGCCTGCCGCGCCTGCGCCGGTACAGCAACTGGCGCAATGTCCCTTCTTGGTAGAGGTCATCCCCCGGCGCGACGGCACACCGCGCGGGCAATGTCGCCAGGCTTCGGATGGCCGCCATGACTCCCGCCTTCCATTGGTCGGCGACAGCCGGGCCGCTGGGGGTCTCCATCCGACTGTGATCCGGTTTGCAGGGATTGTACCCGCCGCAGATCGCCCCCGGCGGGAGGCCGGGGGCGCTGCCGGACGACGCGCGTCGGCAACAAACATATGCCGGGGTATCATCTCAGAACCCGAAGCATCGTTTCAGAACGAAGAAAAAGGTGTGTGATGGCGACTATCAGCGTGACCGAGGCGCGCGACGACCTCGGAAAACTGTGGGAGAAGGCGGCGCAGGAGCCGGTCACAGTTCTGAACGCGGGCAAGCCGATCGCGGTGGTTCTGTCTCCCGATGAGTACGACAAGATGATGACACGCCGCAAGCCGCGCCGGGCCGGCGCCGGCAGGCACCTCTTCGCGGGCGTTGATGTGAACGCGCTGCTCGCGGTGGACGTCACCGACGCCTTCGCGGAGGCTTTGTCGTGACGGACGGTCTCCTGGACACGCACACGCTGCTCTGGTTCGTCAATGACTCGCCGGAACTTCCCCCTGCCGTCCGGGACGCCATCAGCGATCCCGACAACGCCGTGACTGTCAGCATCGCTTCGCTTTGGGAGATCGGCATCAAGAGCAGCCTGGGAAAACTGCCGCTCTCCGGCTCTCTTCTGACCCTCGAAGGCGTTCTCCAGGCCCAGGACATCGCCATTGCGCCGATCAGTGTCCGGGCAATCCACCTCATCACGCAGATGCCGATGCACCACAAAGACCCGTTCGACCGTATCATCGCCGCGACGGCGCTGACCTCGGGGCAGGCTCTGTTCAGCGCCGACACGGCCTTTGACGTGTACGGCGTCAACCGCATCTGGGGCTGACGAGGGCGGGGTGAGACCCTGCGACACCGGCCTGCCGGAGCGGCCCCGTCACGCGGCCCCCGTCTCCCCCACGGCTGCGACTTGGTCACTGCTTGTCGGCTCGGGCGGTGGGCCGCTTGACCATGAGAGCGCCCGCCGACGCGCCCAAAGCGCGTCATGACAGGATCCTACCCGCGCCGGGACTCGTGCGCCCTTCCACAAGGTCTATCTCCGCCGCCGTCAGGCCGTACAGGGCGTACACGAGGGCGTCGATCTTGGCGTCGGTGGCGGCGAGCAGGCGGGCGGTCAGGGTGCGCTCCTGCGGGTCGCTCTGCGCGGGGAGTTGGCGGTGCAGGGAGAGCATCTGCTCCACCAGGGAAACAAGCCCGTCGTGCGGGTTGTCGGTCGTGCGGGTTGTCAGCAAAGTCATTAAAACTGATGGCTTGAATGGGAAGTTTCCGCAGCGCGGCAATATGTACCTGCGGAAACACGATGCGGGTTTCCTCTGTGCTGTTCTGATAGAAGAAGCGCAGCAACTTCGAGTTGAGCAGGCCAAGCAGATAAAGCAAGGTTGTTCGCTTGCCGTCACGCGCGGACGTGTTGTGTACTGAATTGAGCGTACAATAGCCTGTCTCGTCCAGCGCAAAGATAAGCGTATTAGACGCTTGGCGACTCACCAACTTGGGTGCAGTGAACAGTCGCGCCTCGCGGAAAGAGGCTCCTTGTGACTTCAGTTCGCGTGTGAGTAATGCAGGGTTGTAATTTACAATCTCGTTGGTAGGCAGAACGGCGTAAGGAGTGACGTGTTTTCCCTCCAACACAGGTCGCCATGTTGGCTGAGGCGTCCCCGTGGGATTGATAACCTGTGCGCGGAATGATTTAGGGCCGAGATTGATGCCGTCCTTTATTTCTGCCAATACATTGAGCGGTACAGAAGCGGCTAGCATTTTAGCTAGCAGGCTGTGTACGTCAGCCGCCCCAAAACGCCACTGAACTGCTGGCGTTGTGAGCAAAGCAGAAAGGGATATTGTCGTGTTAGAAGCCGGCTGTGTCGCGGCAAATTGCGCCTGCGTTGTGTACGACAGCAGCGTGACTTCGTCAGTCTCAGGGCCAATGATGGGAATGACGGTACGCACCGTTGGGCCGTCGAAGACAGGAAAGTCAAGGCGGACGGCTTGCTGTAAGCCGTCGCGCGTAAGGGTAGAACGGGTCAAAGTGTAGGAAGCATTGTTCGTCAGCGTGTCTGGCACAATCATGCCGACGTAGCCGGTATCGAGTTTCAGCGCAAGCGACTGCACAAGAAACAGCAGAAATGTATTCGTTCTGCCGCCCACGCCGTCAGCATATTTCTTGGCAAGATAGTTTTCCACTTCGCGCAGAGGCTTGATCGACTCACGCGAGTAAAACGAGATATACGGCGGGTTGCCGATGACGGCGGAGAAGCCGCCTTTGCCCATGATGGGGGCGAACTCGGTCTGCCAGTCGAAGACGTTGATGCGTAACTTGGTCTCTGTGTCGAACAGCGCCATGTCCTGGTCGGCGTAGAAGTCCGGGCCGATCAGCGAGTTGCCGCACTTGATGTTGCTGTCTAGATCGGGCAAGGCACGCTCCTGGAACAGTTTTAGGTTGGAGTCCACCACCTCCGCGCTTTCCCCTTCCAGCATCTTCAACAGGAGGCTTAACTTGGTGACTTCCACCGCCTGCCCGTCGATGTCCACGCCGTAGATGCACGTGCGGAGGATGCGCTTGCGCTCGGCGGTGGTCAACCGCCACGCGCCGCCTTTGCCCGCGTACAGCGCGGCGCTCTTGCCCTTCGCATGCTTCTCGGGGCCGTCGGCGACGTACCACTGAGTGTGCCAGTCCAGCAGGAACTGGTACGCGCCGATCAAAAACGAACCCGACCCGCAGGCCGGGTCCAGCACGGTGACGGACGCGACCTGCTTGGGGGTCTTGCCCGCCACTAGACGCCCGACGGTTCGGCGCACGATGTAGTCCACGATGTACGTCGGGGTGTAAAAAACGCCGCCCGCTTTGCGGACTTCAGGCTTCTCCTCCACGACGGCAGCGCCGCTGTCCACACGAATGACCTTGCCGAGAAACTGTTCATAGACCTGCCCCAGAATGTCGGCAGGCATGACGGAAAACTCGAACGGGCTTTGCGGGTAGTACAGCGACGCGATGATCTCTTTGAGCGGCCCGTCGTCGACCGTGAGCGCGGGCGTCAGCGTGTCCGGGGCGTCACGTCCGGGTTCGCGTTTCAGGTGGAACAGGCCCGAGTTGTAGCGGTCGTCGGCGTGCCGGAACAGCTGCAGCAGGCGCGGGTAGACGTTCGCGCCGTTGGCGGCGGGCTGGAGCTTGTATTCGGCCTCCACGCCGCGCGCCTCGCAGATCCGCAGGAACAGGATGCGGTCGATGATGGTCTGCACCGCCCGGTTCAGGTCGCGCGCGGTCAGGGCCGGGTTCTTGAGCGTGATGGCCTGGGCCAGCGACTTGCGCCAGCCTTCGATGGTCTGCAGGAACGCCGCGTCCACGCGCTGCCGGCCGCGGAACAGGGGGATTTCTTCCTCCGCGTAGTGGTCGAACGCGCCGCTTTCCACCGCTTCCCGTGAGAACCGGGAATACAACTCGTCCCACTTGTCCAGATAGTCCGTGTACTTGTAGAACTCCAGCCGCGCCTTCTTGGGGCTGTCGTCCTGGGTCGGGGCGATGCGCCCATCGTAGACCGCCGTCTCCTCGAACGAGGACAAGAGGCTGACGGGCAGGTTGGCCGTCCAGGCGTAGCGGCGCAGTTGGTAGGCCGGTCCCTTGTGGATGTTGATGTTGTCGGCGACTTTTTTGGTTTCCAGAAAGAACCGGCGCTGCCCGCCCTGTCGGAACGAGTAGTCGGGGGCTTTCACCGTGCGCTCGATCTTCAAGGCGTCCTCGTACACGACCTGGCGGTAGGCTTCCGGCAGGCTGCCCTTGTTTTCCATGTCCCAGCCGAGCGCCTCGAACAGCGGGTTGATGAAATCGATCCGCATCTGCGCTTCTTTGTACGACGGCTGTCGGTACTGTGAGCGGTTATCTGCTTACTTTTGGACCAACTTTGCGATGCGGCCGGAAGAGGGCATGGGAAACTTCCTTCGGGGGCCGGGAAAGCCAAAGTATGGTGGCAAACAAAGATGGTGGCAAACAAAGATAGTGGCAAACAAAAAGGTGATGCGCGAGCGTGTGTTCGTAGGATGGGAGCAGAACGCCCTGGCCTGAACACCAACCGGACCGCAGTCTGCCGAGGGAAATTATAACACAAGCAGACCAGAGGCGGCAAGGGAGCAGTGCGACTGTTCCAGGAACGCACCGCCCGCCGTATGCCGGCCTGCTCCGCGTCGCTTCGGTCGCCGGGACGTGGCTTGCTGCAAAGCTCCTCCCGGTGTGTCACAATGCATCATGCCGTGCCGTTTCCGACTCATTCCTGCGCGGGAAAGCCGACGGCGCGGGCGCTGCCGACCGGCCATCGGGGAGGGCGGCATCGCCCGAGAGAAGCGCACACCTTATGAATCGAACGCGGCGGGCCGTCCTCGGCCTCGGCATCCTGTGGGGGTCCATTTTCCTGGTCGACACGTTCGTCCACCAGGACATGGCGGGGCGGCTGCTGCGGGTGGGGGCGGTCCAGGCCGTGTGCCTGGCCTTCTACACCCTGGGCGCGGTGC
>CAXUCQ010000271.1:0-4739 GCA_964249295.1 uncultured Armatimonadales bacterium
CTGCAGGAGATAGTCTACGTTGATGAAGAGGTGTTCGGGGACGGGCTTCAGCGCGATCCACGCCGCCAGCAGCCCGTTGATGAGCAGGGCCAGGGCGGGGTCCCGCCGGAGCGGGAAGCGGCGCCCCGCCCTGGTCTTGTCCGTCGTTTCTTGCACTTCCGAAGCTCCGCCCCCGCGCCGTGGGGCGCTTTCCTGCCGACTCCCGGTTAAACTTCCCCATTCATTATGGCGGCTCCCGCGACATTTTTTAGCACGCCGCCGAGGAAAGTTGTGACCAGAGGGGGTTTCTGCCATCTTAGGGGGACAAACGGGGGACTCCACGCCCGAAAAACCCACCTCCTTGCTTCGCCTCATTCTTCGGCTTCGCAGGGGTCCTCCCGTCTCGGGAGGACGGACAACGCATTCGGCGTGAGCCTTGCCGAGAGCGGCAGCCCCCGAGCGACTGAAGTACCTTCGGTTCAACCGCGTTAGCTTGCTAGGGAGATCGTCCTCGCGGACGAAAGAAGGAGACGGCCCCACGATGACCCCGTCGAAGCGCCTCGCGGCGTTGGCCGTTCTGGCGCTGTGCCTGTCCGCCGTTTTGCCGACGCCCGCGCCGGCCGCCGCGCCGGAAGCGAAGCGCCTGCTGATGGCGCACTATCTGCCGTGGTTCACGGCCAAGCCGTTCAGCCCGGCGTGGGGGTGGCACTGGACGATGAACCACTACGACCCGGACCACGTGGTGAATGGGCGGCGGGACGCGCCGTCGCGCTTCCGCCCGCTGATCGGGCTGTACGACTCGGGCGACCCGGACGCGCTGGAGTGCCAGGCGCTGCTGATGAAGTTGTCGGGGATCGACGGGGTGATCTTCGACTGGTACGGCAACGACGAGACGCAGGACTACGGCCTCGACAACCGCAACACGGAGCGCATGATCCCGATCCTGCGGCGGGCCGGGCTGCGCTTCGCGGTCTGCTACGAGACGCAGACCGTGCCGAACGAGATCAAGAGCGGCGCGCTCGCCGCGCCGGACGCCGTGGCGCACGGGCGGCGCCTGATGGCGTGGATGCAGGCGCACTTCTTCTCCGACCCATCCTATCTGGCGCTGGAGGGGCGCCCGGTGCTGCTGTCGTTCGGGAACCCCTACTACAGCGCCGACCAGTGGGCGCAGATTCTGTCGGGGCTGCCGACGAAGCCGCTGCTTTGCACCGAATCGGCCAGCCTGGTCGCGCCCGCATCGGTGGGCGCGTTCGACTGGCCGCAGCCGGGCGGCGGCACGGCGGGCGAGGCCGTCGAGATGGACAGGTTCTACGGGCGCGCGTCGGGTCTGTCGCTGTCCATCCCCGCCGCGTTCCCGCGCTTCGACGACATCTACGCCGAGGCGGGCGTCGGGCCGTCCTACGGCCACATCGACGACCGTGACGGACGGACATACGAAGACACGCTGACCAGGGCGCTGCAGAGCCGCGCGCCGACCGTGCAACTGGTGACGTGGAACGACTGGGGCGAGGGGACGCAGATCGAGCCTTCGGTGGAGTTCGGCTACCGCGATCTGGAGACGACGCAGCGGCTGCGCCGGGAGTTTCTGGACCCGGCGTTCCCCGGCGGGGCCGCCGACCTGCGCCTGCCGGTGGCGTGGTACGGGCTGCGGAAGAGGTACGCCGCCGACGCGGCGGTGCGGGCGAAACTGGATGCGTTCTTCCCGCTGGTCGTGGCGGGGCGGATGGGGGAGGCGCGGGCGCTGCTGAGGCGGTATGAGTAGCCCACGGCGGAAGGAAAGAGGCCCCCCAGCCCCCCATTAATGGGGGGAGTCGGAGTCGCGTTCTTTCCGCGCTTTGTCGTAGACCTCCTGCGAAAGCCCCAGGACTGAAGTCCTGGGCTGGGAAGTGCGGACTGCCCGCCTACGCGGGCGAAGATGAAGAGGGGAGAAGGAGCCAGGGCGATGCGTCGCCCCGGCCCCTGGCTTGTGAGCGTGTTCGGGCGGTCCGGCCTATGCCTCGTCGCCCAAGGGCCATTCCGTCATCGGGGCTTGGGCGCTGTGGCGGATCAGATGCACCCGCACCGTGGACGGGTCGTCGGCGCCAGCCGGGCGGACGCTGAACAGGATGCGCCAGGCGGGGCCGCCGCGCCGGCGCTGGTAGATGAGTTGGCGCAGGACGCCGCCGGAGAACAGAGAATCCTCGGTGGCGACGACACATCGCTCCGGGTCGGCCGCGGGGCCGGCGATGGCTTCCAGGAGGCCGTCCTGCCAGGCGTCCGCCGTTCTCTCATCGGTCAGGTCTCGCAGACGTTCCCACCCCCGCTCGGCCTGTTCCGACGCGAGCCGGGACCGACGGATGACGTGTCGGGCGTTTCGTCGTCCGTCTCCCCGATCATGCCTGCGGCCTTGCGCGCTGCGAGCGTCGGGCCATGATGTCGGCCTTAAGCTTCCTATGTCTTGCCGCCCCCGGCGTTGAACTCGGCTTCAGTCGCCTGCAGTTCGGCCCGGATGATCTCGGCCTCGGCCAGCGCCTGATGGAGCAAGGCGTTCAGGGCCGTGTCCGGGTCCTGGCCGCGCAGGACGGCGACGGAGCGGATCAGTTCTTCGGTCCCGTGCGCGAGAGTCATTGTGGTCCTGCCTTTGCTAGCCCTTGGCGGCGGCGAAGCCGCGGAGCAGGTCGGCGAGGGCCTGGACGCCGGCGACGGGGAAGGCGTTGTAGATGGAGGCGCGGAGGCCGCCGACGCTGCGGTGGCCTTTGAGGCCGTCCAGTCCGTGGGCGTTGGCCTGGGCGATCAGCTCTTTCTCCAGGGCGGGGTCGGCGAGGCGCCAGACGACGTTCATCAGCGACCGGTCCTCCGGGCGGGTGACGGGGAGCTGGTAGAACGGGGCGTTCTCGGCGAGCGCGTCGTAGAGGATGCGGGCCTTCTGGCGGTTTCGCTGCTCGATCTCCTGGAGGCCGCCCTGGGCCTCGACCCATTTGAGGACCAGGCCGACGACGTAGACGGCGAAGGTGGGCGGGGTGTTGTACATGGAGCCGGCGTCGGCGAAGGTCTTGTAGGACTGGATCTTGGGCAGGTTTGTGTTGGCCGTCTCCAAGAACGACTTGCGGGCGGCGACCAGGGTCACGCCCGCCGGGCCGGCGTTCTTCTGCGCCCCGGCGTAGAGCAGGCTGAACCGGGAATAGTCACGGTCCAGGGCCAGGAAGTCCGAGGAGCCGTCGGCGACGAGGGGCGTGTCGCCGACGTCGGGCAGGTCGAAGTATTCCGTCCCCTCGATGGTGTTGTTGGTGGTGATGTGGACGTAGCGCGCGCCGGGGGTCAGATTTAGGTCGCGGGGGATGAAGGCGTACTTGTCGGCCCTGGACGAGGCGGCCTCGTGGGCGTCGCCGAAGTGTTTGGCCTCGCTCATGGCTTTGGCGCCCCAGTCGCCGCTGACGACGTAGTCGGCGGCCTGGCCGGGGGCCAGAAAGTTCTGCGGGACCATGGCGAACTGGCCGCTGGCGCCGCCCTGGAGGAACAGCGGGACGTAGTCGCCTTCGCTGAGGCCGAGCACGCGCAGGAGGCGCTGCTGGGCGTCGGCGTGGATGGCCTCGTACTGCGGCCCGCGGTGGCTGACTTCCAGGATGGACATGCCGGAGTCGGCGATCTCGCGGACGCCCTGGGCGGCTTCTTCCAGGACCGTCTCGGGCAGGGTGGCCGGTCCGGCGCTGAAGTTGTAAATCCGATGGCTCATGGCGTGTTCGGTCTCCTCGTCGCGTGTGGGTTCGTCGTCGAAAGCGTCCCTTAGTGTACCTCCAAGCGGGCCGGCGGTGTCAAGGTGAGGGCCGCTCCTCGTGTTTAGCCGCCCATCCGTGTGGGGTAAATGTGGCCCAGCATACTATGCCAGTGATGGTGAGGTGCTGTCAAGGAGGGGAACAACATGGGAAATGCTGTGAATAGCGCAACGGATTGGACGACGAGTTTGTTCACGGGGCTGACCGCCGGGTTGGGCCTGTTTATGGCGGGGATTCCGCGCGTCCTGGGCGCGCTGGTGATCCTGCTGATCGGGTGGCTGATCGCCAAGGCCATCGGCGGGATCTGCACCAAGTTCTTCCGGGCGGTCCATGTGGACACGCTGGCGGAGCGCATCAAGGTCAACGACTTTCTGCAGCGGGCGGGGACCAAGCACAAGGCCAGTGACATTCTGGGCCTGACGCTGAAGTGGGTGACGTTTCTGATCGTGATCGAGATGGCCGCCGACCAGGTCGGGCTGGGGCAGGTGGCGTCCATCGTCAACCGCATCTTGGCCTACATCCCGAACATCCTGGTGGCGATGCTGATCCTGGGCCTGGGCGCGTTCCTGGCGCAGATCGTGTCGGGCCTGGTGCGCGGGGCGGCGTCGGAAGCCGGCATGAAGAGCAGCGGCCTGCTGTCCAAACTGGCCAGCGGGGCCGTGATCGCGTTTGCGATCATCGCGGCGGTCAACCAGTTGGGCGTGGCGCCGGTGGTGGTCAACACGCTCTACATCGGCCTGGTCGCGGCGATCTCGCTGGCGCTGGGACTGGCGTTCGGCCTGGGCGGGCGGGACACGGCGGCGCGTCTGACCGAGCAGTGGGTGGGCGCGGCGCAGCAGACGGCGCAGACCGCCTCGACGCAGGCGCTGGCGCGGGCCAACGACCCGACGGCGCGGGCGTCCCGGCCTGCCGGCGAGTTCGTGTCGCGCTCGTAGCGGGCGTTTCGGCGCAGGTTTCAAGAAGCAGGGGGCGCGGCATCCATGCCGCGCCCCTTTGTTGTGTCTGAGG
>CAXUCQ010000272.1:0-4722 GCA_964249295.1 uncultured Armatimonadales bacterium
GGCCTCCCCGCCGTTCATCCGCCGGCGCGACCGGAGTTCGTTTTCGCAAAAAACGCATCCCCGGCACACGCGCCTCCGTCCGGGCGGGTGTGGATTTCGAGTAAACTCCAACGCGAGAGTATACCTGATTTTGCACACCTCACGCAACCCTGTCAGTCGACTCACGACGACGCCGGGCCGTCTAAGCCTTCTCGCGCGGTTCGGAGAGCTTGTTCGCTTCGACGTTGGTTGAGGCACAAGCAGAAAAGCACGCTCTTGACCCCGGCATGTGCCGTAACCGGCGATCACTCCTTTGTTATTGATACCACTGACGTTGAGCCTGCTCCAACGGGTGAAATCTGGGACGAGATGATTGACAGCGTAGCGTCTGCCTTTCTCCCACAGGTAAACTGCGTGATAGTTGTCATTCCAACCACCATCCAGCAGAACTTGCCCACGGTCGTTGATGGCAACAGCGTCGCATTTGCCCAGGTCGGTCACTCTGCCTCGGTCGTACAGAAACGCACGTCCGTTGTCGGACGTGCCGACGACCTGCCCTTTGTTGTTGATGGCGTTCGCCGTGCCGTCGCCGATGACCGTCTTGTGGCCGTGGTCCCAAACCGTTGCATGATCCTCAAACTGGTCCGGGAAGGTCGTCGAGACCCCCGCGATCTGGCCCAGGTCGTTCACAGCCTTGGCTTCGCCCCAGCCCAAATCCGTCAGCTTGTCACGCTCCCAGACGACAGCGTGGCTCCAATCTGCAGAGTCATCCGGCCCCATGACGTGTGCCATTCCAGATGAACCGACGATAGTCCCGGAGTCGTTGATGGCCGAGGCGAATGTTGCGTCCGCCTCCCCGAGAGGGAAGATAAGCGGCTTGAGCTTGCTTTTCCGACCATGCCTCCAGAGGTAGGCATCACCCAGAATGAAAGGAAAGGGGCCATCCGTCACACCTTCTTCCGAACCAACGACGTCTCCGTTGTTGTTGATGCCGGCAGCCAGGACGCGGGGATATGTGCCGGCCGATCCGAGTGGGTGAAGGCTGCCGTCCGCCCACACATAGGACTGATAGGCTTCTGAATATGTGTCGCCTGTATCAACATAGGGCGTCTTGGGATAGCGGATGCCGATGACTTGCCCCCTGTCGTTGACTCCGCTGGCCTCCGCGAGCGGCAGTACCAGCAGATGATAGGCCGGCGGAGGAACATCTCGTCGCGCCTGCCCCGGCTTGGATAAGCATAAGCACGCAAGGCATAAAGCAAACAAGAAAATTAAAGAGTCGCGGAAACTTCTCATGGACTCACTGTCCCTGTGTGGACGGTGATGCTTCAACAAGAGGTATTCACAGTCCTGATGAGGAACATCCCCACGATGTTATTTATCGGCCTTGATTTAGCCTGGGGGCAGAAGAACACCACGGGCGGCGTGGTCATCGAGTGGAGCGGCGACGGCCCTGCCGGCGTTGCCGACATCCAAGAGGCGCTCGGCGACGATGCCGCGATCCTGCAATGGCTCGACCGCTGGGATCGGGGCGAACAGGGGCTGCTGGTCGGCATCGACGCGCCGCTGCTGGTGCCGAACGAGACCGGGAAGCGGTCTGCGGAGGCGGAGATCGGGCGGCGCTTTGCGAAATTCCAGGCGGGCGCACACCCGGCCAACCGGCGGTTGTTCCGGGGGTACGTGCGCGGCGAGGACTTGGTGGGGAAACTGGCGGCGCGGGAAGTTGAGCATGACCCGTATCTCACCGAAGCGCAAATGCCGGGTGTGCGACGGGTGATGGAGGTGTTCCCGCACCCGGCGCACGTCGTTTTGTTCAGGCTGGCGCGGACGCTGAAGTACAAGGCCAAGCCGGGGCGTGATTACCCGTCGCGCTGGGCGGCGATGAACGAATACGCGCGGCTGCTGCGGGGTCTGGCGCAGGAAACGCCGGCGCTGGCGCTGCCGAAGGACTGGCCGCCGCAGGACGTGAGCGGCACAACTGGGCAGACGCTGAAACAGCTCGAAGACGCCATGGACGCGCTGACCTGCGCTTACACCGTCTTGTGGTACTGGTGGCACGGCCCGGACGGGGCTGAAGTGATCGGGGACATGACGGGCGGGTATATCGTCGTGCCGCGCCGGGCGGGTGAGGAAGGAGCAAAATGACGGAGCCGTGGTACGTCAAGGCCTACGACGAACATTACTTTGAAGCCTACGGGGGCGAGTTCACCCCGGAGCAGACGCGGGCCGAGGTCGATGGCCTTGTCGGTCTGCTGGGGCTGACGCCCGGAGCGCGCGTCCTCGACCTGTGCTGCGGGTTCGGGCGGCACAGCCTGGAACTGGCACGGCGCGGCTACCGGGTGACGGGCCTGGACCTGTCGCCGGATCTGCTGCGGCACGCGCAGGCGGCATCGGCGGCGGAAGGGCTGGCCGTCGAATGGATTCAGAGCGACATGCGCGAGATTCCCACGCCGCCGCAGCCTTACGACGCCGTTCTGATGCTGTTCTCGTCGTTCGGGGTGTTCGACAGCGACGACGAGGAAGCCGACGTGCTCCGCTCCGTCGCGTCCGCCCTCAGACCGGGCGGGGGAGTGCTGATCGACACGGTCAACCGCGACATCATGCTGCGCCACTGGACGCCGCTGCGCTGGCAGGAACGGCCCGACGGGACGCTCCTCCTGAACCGGATGCGCTTCGACGTGATGGCGGGGATGTGGCACTCGCGCGAGATCATCGTCTTCCCCGACGGGCGGCGGTTCGAGGATGAGCACAGGCTGCGCTTCTGGACGTTCACGGAACTGGCCGGGATGCTGGCGCGGAACGGCTTCGCGGTCATCCAGGGACACGGCGGGCTGGACGGGCGGCCCTACGTGTGGGAGTCGCACCGGATGGTGGTGACGGCCCGCCGCCCCGATTGATAAGTCCGATTGACAAACGGCGCCGCGAAGGGCTATCATCTGGGCTGAAGGAGAGTTTTCATCATGCGGGTCTACGAGCGGATCACGGATCTGGTGGGGTTCACACCCCTGGTCAAGCTGCAGCGCATCACGGACGGGGCGCCCTGCACGGTGCTGGTGAAGCTGGAATTCTTCAACCCGGCCTCATCGGTCAAGGACCGAATCGCCGTCGCCATGCTGGAAGACGCCGAAGCGCGCGGCGTGCTCCACCCGGACTCGGTCATCATCGAGCCGACGTCGGGCAACACGGGCATCGGCCTGGCGTTCGCCTGCGCGGCCAAGGGCTACAAGTGCATCCTGACGATGCCGGACACGATGTCGATGGAGCGCAGATTGCTGCTGCGCGGCTACGGCGCGGAGCTGGTGCTGACGCCGGGGGCCGAGGGGATGAAGGGCGCGATCGCCGAGGCCGAGCGCCTGGCGGCCCGCACCCCGCGCGGCTTCGTGCCGCAGCAGTTCAAGAACCCGGCCAACCCGGCGGTTCACCGCCGGACCACGGCGGAGGAGATCTGGAAGGACACGGAAGGCACGGTCGACATCCTGGTCGCCGGGGTCGGGACGGGCGGCACGATCAGCGGCGTGGCGGAGGTCATCAAGGAGCGCAAGCCCTCGTTCCGGGCCGTCGCGGTCGAGCCGGCGGACTCGCCGGTCATCACGCAGACGCGGGAAGGCCAGACGATCAGGCCGGGGCCGCACAAACTCCAGGGCATCGGCGCGGGGTTCGTGCCGGACAACCTGGATATGCAGGTCGTGGATGAGGTCATCCGGGTCGGCAACGAGGAGTCGGTGCAGTGGGCGCGTCGGTGCGGGCGCGAGGAGGGCATCCTGGTCGGCATCTCGTCCGGGTCCGCGCTGTGCGCGGCGATGCAGGTGGCGCACCGCCCGGAGAGCGCCGGCAAGACCATCGTGGTGGTCATCCCGTCCAACGGCGAGCGGTACCTCTCGACGGTGCTGTTCGCCGATCTGCGCGACGACCAATAAAGGACCGGCTCATGCCCGAACTGGACCTCATCACGGTGGACGTGTCGCGGCGCGAGGAGATCGCGGCGGACCGGGCCGACCTGTCCGTGACCATCGAGGGCGCGTCGCTGGTGACGGGCGGGCAGGCGCTCCAGCAGGCGCGAGAGGTCGCACAGTTGGTCGCCGCGCTGGGGGAGGCCGGCATCCCACAGGAAGACATTCATCTGCAGAGTGTGTCCGCGCAGGTGTCTTCGGGGACGCTGCTGAAGACGTCGCAGGCGACCTACCGGCTGCAGATTCGCTGCGCCCGTCTGGACCGGCTGGCGGACGCGCTGGGGGCCGTCACGTCCCAGAAGAACACGACGCTGCGGGAGACCGTGTGGGGGTACCCGGACGAGGAGATTCTCAAGGACGAGTGGCTGGAGGACTGCGCGCGACGGGCGCACGAGCGGGCGCGGCGCATCGCGGCGGGCCTGGGCGTCCGGCTGAGCGGCGTCCATAGTTTCATGGAACTTTTGTCGGACTCGGGGAAGCGCAGGCGCTCGTCTTCGGCGGAAATGGAAGGGATGGCTGACGCAGAATCGATGGCAGCCCCCGCGTTTATGCGGCGACGGGCCGTGGAGGAGCGGGTCAGCGGGGAAGAGTTAGGGCTGGATGTTTCGCACACCAAGTGGATGGAGGTGCGTGTGCGGGCCGAGTACCGGATCTCCGGGTATGGCGAAGCGGACGCGGAGGCGGTCGGGTAGGGACGCATCGCAACACGCCGCCTTCACAGGAGGCCCGTTGATGAAGAGGCGATCCACCGGACCGGCGGCCTCCTGGGTCGGTCGAGACCGACGCTTAAGGG
>CAXUCQ010000273.1:0-4713 GCA_964249295.1 uncultured Armatimonadales bacterium
CAGGCCGCCACGGCGGCGGGCGGCGGGCCGTTGAAGCACTCGCCGAGCCAGGGATGGATGTGGACGTCGCAGAACTGGCTGCTGCGTTCCGTCAGGTAGATCGTCGACGCCGGCTGCTGGACCTGGGCGAGCGTCGCGCCGAACAGGAAGTAGGCGTTGATCAGGTACGACGTCACTCCGGGGGACGGGGCGTTGCCCGTGCAGCCGGCCAGTTGGAGCGCGTGCGGGTCCGGGTCGTCCGGGCAGACGAACAACTGCTGCTGCAGGCTGGCCGTGCCGGCGCTGTTTTCGCGGCTGACATACGGCATGATCTTCTCGAAGGGCGAGCCGTAGTCGGCGTTCTCCAGCTGGCTGTTGTTGTCGTCCACGGCTGGGTTGTTTGTGCCGGGGTGTTCCTGGGGGTACGTTTCGTCATAGTCCTGGACGTACTGCAGCAAGGCGAGGCCGATCTGTTTCTGGTTGGAGAGGCACGCGATCTGGCGGGCCTTCTCACGCGCTTTGGCGAAGACGGGGAAGAGCACGGCGGCGAGCAGGGCGATGATCGCGATGACGACGAGCAGCTCAATCAGCGTAAATCCACGCTGATGAGTTCGTGTTTGCATTTATAAACCTGTCATTCTGTTGTCGAGGCCGCCCGAGGGCGGACCGTTGGCAAGCGAATGGCAGGGAGCGCGGCGGACGGTCACTTGTCGGCGGAATCGCGATAGACAGGGGCTGATCCGTCGGCCTGACGGCACGACCCGAGAGCGCAGGAAAGAAGAGACACAAGGCGGGGACCGGGGCGGATACCGGCCACCAGACGGAGACGGTTTTTGCGTCTCTCGGCTCCGTGGCGCAGGGACAGGTCATGACGGCCAGCGGCCCTGCCGGCATCCCCATGCAGCAGGAACGACTACAGCAGGAACGTCCGCCGTGGCAGCAGGGGCAGTGGCAGACGAGGGGCTGTGATGACGGCGGAGCGACGTTCCCGGCATGGCGCGTGGGCGGAGCATAACGTCCGGCGGCCACGACGCCGGAGGCCGCGAACGCCACCCACAGAACGGCCAGAAAGCCACTGAGAGCACGAAACATGGCACGCTCTATCCGTGCTGCGAGCAGACTATTTGAGGGCTTCCGCGCCGCCGACGATCTCGGCGATCTCCTTGGTGATGGTCGCCTGGCGGGCGCGGTTGAGTGAGAGCGTCAGGCTGGAGATCATCTTGCCGGCGTTGTCCGTGGCGCTGGACATGGAAGTCATCTGGGCGCCGAAAAACGACGCCGTGCTTTCGATGATGGCCTGGTAGACCTGCGTGTCCACGTAGCGCGGCAGCAAGCTGCCGAGAATCTCTTCGGGATTCGGCTCGAAGATGTAGTCGGCCTTCGGTCCCGTTGACGGGGCGGCGTCCTCGGCGGGCGTCTCGATGGGCAGGATCTGCAGGGTCTGCGGGCGCTGCGTCATGGCCGAGAAGAACTGCGTGTAGATCAGGTACAGGGCGTCGATCTCGCCCTGCTCGAACATTTGGCGGGCGGTCTGGGCCAGCGCCTGCGCTTCGGAGAAGCTAAGGCCGGTGGTCGGCACGGGGTGTTCCGCGACGACGGTGAAGCCACGGCGGCGCAGATAGGCGGCGCCTTTTTTGCCGATGCAGACGGCCTTGACTCGGCCCGTCCCATACGGCTGGACGAGCTGCGCGACGCGGCGAAGCACGTTGGAGTTGTACGCGCCGCAGAGGCCGCGGTCGCCCGTAATCAGGACAACGCCGATGTTCTGGGGGTCGCCCTCGGCGTGCCGCAGCAGGGGGTGCCGGACGCCCCCCAGCGCGCCGCCGCCCAAGCTCTGGAGCACTTCGCGGATCTTCTCGGCGTAGGGCCGCGCCGCGCCGACGGCGGCCTGGGCGCGGCGCAGGCGGGCCGCCGCGACCATCTTCATGGCTTTGGTGATCTGCTGGATGTTCTTGGCGACGCGGATGCGGGAGCGGATTTGACGGGGGGTGGCCATGGCGATTCCTTAACGATCTGTCCGATGCGGTGCAAGAGCCGTCATGATACCGCACCGGGAGGGGGGTTGTCAAATCAGGACTTTTCGGCCAGCAACTTCTGGATTCTGGCGCTCAGCATCTGCTTCTCGTCGGGCGAATAGCCGGACTGACTCCAGCGGACGATGCCTTTTTTGTCGATCAAGTATTGGGATGGGATGCTGCTGGCGTGGTACGCGGCAGCGGCGCGACCGTTCGCCGCCGGTGACGCCGAGACAAAATAGGTCATGCCGAACTGCTTCATGAACGGCTTGACCTGGGCGACCGTCGTCGGGTCGTCGATGCTCATGCCGACGACGGCGAGGCCGCGCGCGGCGAACTTTTTGTGGAGGGCCTGCAGCATCGGCGTCGCCATCCGGCAGGGGCCGCACCAGGTGGCCCAGTAGTCGACTAGGACGACCCGCCCGCGCAGGCTTTGCAGCGAGAGCGGCCTGCCGGAGACCGTGGTGGTCGTGAAGGCGGGCGCGCGCGAACCGGACGGCAGCGGCGGCGGCGGGGCCTGCATCATGTCTTGTGCCGTGGCGAGGGGCAGCAGAGCGCCGGCCAGCGCGGCGGTCAGCAGGGCGGCGCGGGGCAAGTGGGACGGCATGGGGACAACTCCTCGGGGGCTTGACTTTTATCCCCCAATCCGGTTACGATAGCGGAAGACGTTCCGTTCCGCTTGACGCTCGATTATTTGACAACTGATTATGACACAAGAGGTCGAAAGAATGCTCACGGCGACGGGCTATGCCGTGGTCGGCGCGTCGCGCAGGCCGCAGAAATACGGCTCCCTGGTCTACCGTTCACTCCAGGCGGCGGGCAAAACCGTGTATGCCGTCAATCCGCGCGCCGAGACCATCGGAGACGAGCCGTGCTACCCGTCGCTGACCGCCGTGCCGGGCGCTGTCGAAGTCGCCGTGATGATCGTACCGCCTGCAGTCACTGAGGCCGCCGTGGCGGAGTGCGTCCGGGTGGGCATCCGGCAGGTCTGGATGCAGCCCGGCGCGGAGTCGGACGCGGCGATCACGGCCTGCCGCGACGCGGGCATCGCGGTCGTCCACGGCGGCCCCTGCATCATGGTGCTGCTGCGGACGCACAAATCAGCGCTGGGGTCTTGACGGCCCCGCCGCGAAGACAACCCACCCAGGAGAGACATGGACAAGAAGAGCACCTACCGGACGGTTGACGGGCGCGTTTACAGCGTCACGATGACCTGGGACGAGAAGTTCAAGGACGCCGACAAAGTCTTCAAGATCGGCTTCGGGGCGGTCGATCAGGCGACGGACCGGGCGCTGAAGCTGCCCCGCGAGATCGCCACCTTTGCGATCGCCGACGCCGAGGAGACGCTGGGCGAGCGGGTCAAATACTACTTCCAGGGCGACCGCGAGCTTCTCATGACCGACTATCTGACGATGGCGTACCGCCGCGTGATGGACTACATCGAACGCGGCAAGTAGCCCGACAGCCGCATCACGGCTGGTCCGGGTAGACCTGCAGAGACAGACCCGCCGCGCCGGGACCGGCCCCACGCCCCATCGCAACCAAGGTGTAGGCTTGGCCCGGTAGAAAACGGACTCTGAGCGGGTTCGTGAGTGACCGCACATCCTCGGCGGCGTTCACTCTGAGATCGTACACGCCGGGGTCGAGCAGCAGCGCCGAACTTCTTGCCGCGAAGGGGACATCGGTGAAGCCGACGATGTTGTTGAACAGCACATCGACAGGGCCGACGCCGTCCCCCGCGTCGATGAAGTGCAGGCGGACTTTGCCGGGGGGGATGGGCGCGGTCCGGTCGTCGCTGAAGATGCGTAGATCGGGCGGCTCACCCGACTGCGTCGGGTCCAGCGCGACGACCGTGTAGGCCTCGCCCTTGCGACTGAGCAGGTAGTTGCTGCCCGTCCTCTTTTTGCCGTTCATCAGCGCCTCGATGCTGACCTCGAACGTCCCCTCCCCCACACCTTGAAAGCCGGTGTCGCTGCGGAATGCCGCGTGTCTCCACACGCACTGCCCATCGACGGAGACGGACAGGTCCTGCGTCTGCGGGGCGGCGTTGATGAGACGGACGGAGGCGTCATCACGGCTGCCGGAGCGGCAGCCGACAGCGCCGATGGCCGCCAGCGCAGAGAACAGACAGAAGCCCCAGCGGGGCAGAGAAACGGGTTTCATCACGCGAGTCAGTTCGCGCCGGAGCCACCGTTTTCCTGCGCGCGGCATTAGGCGCAAAAAAACCGCCCGGTTCTTGACAAAAGAACCGGGCAGAGGATGACGGGGGCAGCAGGGATCGAACCCGCGACCTTTCATTTTGGAGACGAACGCTCTACCAACTGAGCTATACCCCCCTGAGCGGACGAGGCGGCCAACGCCGGCCCCGTCCTGCCAATTCACTACTTGGCTTCGCGGTGCATCTTGTGCGCGCGGCAACGGGGGCAGAACTTGTTGAGTTCCAGCCGCTCGGGGTGCTTGCGCTTGTTCTTGGTGGTCGCGTAGGTGCGCTCTTTACATTCGTTGCAGGCGAGCATCACGATCACGCGGGCTTCATTTGCCATGTCTGCGGCCTCTTTCTTAGGAACGGCCCGGTGACTCCGACGGGTCCGGCTTCGCCGCCGGACCCGTCCGAGCAGTCACTAGGCGATGATCTTGGTGACGACGCCTGCCCCGACGGTGTGTCCGCCCTCGCGGATGGCGAACCGCAGGCCCTCCTCCATGGCGATCGGGCTGATCA
>CAXUCQ010000274.1:0-4712 GCA_964249295.1 uncultured Armatimonadales bacterium
GTCCGGCAGTTCCGTGGCGCCGGCGGCTATTAACGCAGCGAGCGGCGGGTGCGGACGCACCCGCCGCCGATTAGACCGTAAAGACGCTTTGCCCACCATCCAACTCGAAACACCCATCCAAGTCCCCCTCCAAACCTGCTTCGATCTGGCCCGCAGCATCGACCTGCACCCGCGCACGGTGCCGCAGACACGGGAGCGCGCCGTCGCCGGGCGGACCACGGGCCTTCTCGGCGCGGGCGACGCCGTGACGTTCGAGGCCGTGCATTTAGGCATCCGGCAGCGCCTCTCGTCCCGCATGACCGAGTTCGACCCGCCGTATGTCTTCGCCGACGAGATGACACAGGGCGCGTTCCAGAGTCTGCGGCACCGCCATGTGTTTGCCGCCCTTCCCGACGGGGGGACACTGATGACGGACACGCTGGAGTTCACATCCCCCTTCGGCATCCTGGGCAGGATCGCGGACCGCGTCTTTTTGGAACGCTATATGCGCCGCTTCCTGCTGGGCCGGAACCGTGAACTGAAGCGGATCGCCGAGAGCGGCGACTATGCGAGGCTTCTGCCATGAACGGCGACTACATCAACATCCACGTCAGGTCCAAAGAAGCCGCCCCGGTCCGGCAGGCGGTGAGCGAGATACTCGCTCAGCACGGCTTCCAGCCGGTCGGCGACGAAGCCGCCCCGAATGTCGTGGACGACGAGGACGCGCTCCCGCCTGGCGACGACTGGTACGGCGTGATGGTCGGCGCAGGGACGGACAAGTGGACGTCCGTTTACGTCGAAGACTGGCAGGACAGCGGCGTTCTGGCGAAAGGACTTTCCGCGCTGCTGCAGGCGCCGACACTGGAAATCTGGGTCGTGGAAGACGCGCACTGGGGCTACACCTACTACGAAGGCGGCGAAGTCAAAGACCGTTTCGCGGACGACCCGCAGAAAGTCGCCGAAACGCCGCAGGAAGCGGCCAGCCTACAGGGACGATCTGAGGTGCTGACGCCCATCCTGGGCGTCACAGGTTCGGAGTTCGAACACGTCCTGCGGAACGCCCAGGCCGGCGCGGGCGAATTCGTCGGACCGGTCATTGACGCGCTCGCCCAGTCCGTCGGCCTGCCGTTCGACCACATCATGATCGGCTACGAGTCGTTCTTTGCCGACGACCCGGACGACTATGAAGACGGCTTGGAGCGCTGGCGGCAGTGGCGCCACCTCGCCTTCCGGCACCCACAGGGGAACGAACAGTTGGCGGAGTAGACTCCTACAGCGTCCGCCGCATCAGGAAGTGCGGAATGCCCGCGTCATCAAACTCTTCGCCTTCGGCCACAAAGCCCAGGCGCTCGTAGAACGGGATGGCGTAGGTCTGAGAGTCGAGCGCGGCCTCGCGGAAACCCTGACGGCGGGCTTCATCGAGGACAGCCTGCATCAGCGCCAGCCCGAGACCCTGGCCGCGCCGGGTTCTGAGAACGGCGACGCGCCCGATCTTCGCCAATCCGTGTTTGTCCAGCAGCCGGGCTGTCGCGACAGGCGTCTCGTCTGCGTCCCGCATCAGGAAGTGCGTCGCCGTGGCGTCGTACTCATCCAGTTCGAGTTCCAGCGGCACGTTCTGCTCTCGGACGAACACGTCTCTGCGGATGGCGTAGCAAGCCTCGCGGTCGGCCTCCGTCGCGGCAAGGGCAATAGGATAGGTCATGGTTTTCAGTCGATCAGGCGGAACTTAAGCAGGGCGGCGACAGCGTCGAACGCATCGCGCCAGCCGATCTTTTTGCCCTGGGCTTCGGTGCGGGCGTGGTAGTGGATCGGCAGTTCGTAGATGTGGAAACCGCGCTTGGCGAGTTTGGCCGTCACTTCGGGGCAGAAGTCAAACCGCTCGCAGCGCAGGGGGATCGAAAGCAGCACGTCGCGGCGGAACATCTTGTAGCACGTCGCCTCGTCGGTCAGGCGCGTCCCAAACAGACGGTTCGTCAGCCAGGGCAGCAGGCGGCGGGCGAGAAAGAACTTGTCGCGGCTGCCCTCGTGCCGGTCATCTTCGTGGTTCAATCGCCGCGCCTGCGGCGACAGCCGGGTGCCGTAGACGACGGAAGCGCCGGCCTGAATCTGGGCCAGCATCGGCAGGAAGTCGTGGGGGTCGTACTCACGGTCGGCGTCCTGGATCACGACCACGCGGCCCGTGGCGTGCGACAGCGCGATGCGGATGGCCGCCCCCTTGCCGGCGTTGCGGGGGGCGTAGACCACTTTCAGGCGCGACGTGTGCGCGTCTTCCAGCGCGCGCAGGCGTGGGCGCGTGCCGTCCGTGGATCCGTCGTCGACCACGATCAGTTCCAGATCGAGCGGCAACACCAGCACGTCGTGGATGATTCGCTCGATGGTCTCTTCTTCGTTGAAGACGGGCATCAGCACGGACAGCCGCCAGGCTCCGTCAGCGCAACAAGGCATAGGGCAATTATACCAGATACAAACCCGCGCCCCGTCGTTGACAAAGGCAAGTCAAAAAGCGGTATAATAGATCTATTATCTACCAATTTACTCACCAATGATGTTAGCAGGGAAGTGTCCGATATGAGCGATGTGAAAGTCACTAAAGAGGAACGGCTGAAAAAGGAAAAAGCCGGGCTGGATGTCTATGCCGACATCATGCGCTACGCCGAGACCGGGTTTGACACCATCGACCCCGGCGATTTCATGCGCTTCAAGTGGTACGGCGTCTACCAGCAGCGGCCTAACAACGGCCACTTCATGATGCGGATCAAAGTCCCCGGCGGCCGGCTGACCACGGATCAACTCCGCACTCTCGCCGGCCTGACCCATGACTACGCGCGCGGCATCGCAGACATCACCACGCGCCAGACGATCCAACTGCACTGGCTGACCATCGAGCAGATGCCCGACATCTTCGCCCGCCTCGACGCCTGCGGCCTGACCACGGCGGGCGCCTGCGGCGACATCGCGCGCAACCTGACGTCGTCGCCCGCCGCCGGCTTCGACCCGCAGGAACTCGTCGATACCCGGCCCGTCGTGGACGCCCTGCAGCAGTTCTTCCACCTGAACAAAGACTTCGGCGACCTGCCCCGCAAGTACAAGATCGCCGTGGAAGGCTCCCCCGTCCAGAGCACCCTGCCCCAGATCAACGACGCCTCCCTGATCGCCCACCGGCGCGCGTCGGACGGCGTGGTCGGCTACCAGTTCTTCGTCGGCGGCGGCCTGTCCCTGCAGCCGCACTTCGCCAAGCCGCTCGACATCTTCGTCCCCGCCGACCAGATCGACAAGATCATAGACGTGCAGCGGGCCATCAGCGAATGCTACCGCGACGCCGATCAACTGCGCCTGAAGCGCACCCGCGCCCGCTTGAAGTATCTGATGGACGAGTGGGGGCCGGAGAAGTTCACCCAGGAGGTCCGCGCCAAACTGTCCTGGTCGCCGGACCACGCCGAACCCGATTTCCGCTTTTCAGACGAGACCTACCGGGACCATCTTGGCGTCAACCCGCAGAAGCAGCCCGGCCTCCACTGGATCGGCCTGTGCGTCCTGGTCGGTCGCCTCACCGACGCCCAGATGTCTGCCGCCGCCGCTGTCGCCGACAAGTACGGCCAAGGCGAGGTGCGTCTGACCAACGTCCAGAACATGCTCATCCCGCACATCGCAACCGACGATTTAGAAGCCGCCCAGGCGGACCTCGCCGCCGCAGGCTTCGCCTGGGACGTGCCGAACATCCGTCGCGGCGTCATGGCCTGCACCGGCATCGAGTTCTGCAACCTGTCCATCACCGAGACCAAGCGGCGCATGGTGGACGTGACGGCGTACCTAGAAACCGTCCACCCGAACCCCTACGAGCGCGGCCTCAAGATCAACATGAACGGCTGCCCCAACTCCTGCGCCCAGCACCACGTCGGCGACATCGGATTGCAGGGCTGTCTGACGCCGCGCGCCGAGGGCGGCGAGCAGTTCGAGGCGTATGACATCCACCTGGGCGGCGACCTGGGCGAACACCCCTCCTTCACCCGCGCCATCCACCGCAAGGTCCGCGCCGAACAGGTGAAGTACGCCCTCGCTAACGTCATCAGCCGGTTCCAGGAGACGCGCCAGGGCGACGAGCGGTTCGCCCAGTGGGCGCACCGTCACACCAACGAGGAGCTGGACGCTTTCTTAGGCGTCGAGACCATCGCCGGCGCCCCCGACCTGCCTGCCTCCGCGCAAGGCGCTGGCATGACGAACTGGCGTTGAGCGCCGCGACAAAAGCCGCCTGGGTCCTCCCAGGCGGCTTTATTACACGCCAGAATGGCCTTTCTCTGTCGGACCCCTCTTCCCTGCACAGCAGTCAACCCCTCACAGGCGGCGTGGACGGCATCGTGTCGTTCTTGAAGATCGACCGATAACGCGGGTCATGCAGGAGTTTTCCCGTATGCGGCATGGCGGGAAACAGCAGCCCCGTGCGGCGCAGCAGAGCGGCCAGGGTCGCCCCCAGCATCGGGCCAAAAAGGTACGCCCACCACAGACGCCAGGTCGGCAGACTGAGCGCCGGGCCGAACCAACGGGCGGGGTTCATGCCCGCGCCTGAGTAGTTTCCATCCAGCCAGATCAGGAAACTGACCATGACCAGGGCCGCCGCCGGCGTCCAGCGGGCGAGTCTGGGATGGCTGACGAACGTGAAGACGACGTACATCAGCACGAACGTCGACCCGATCTCGCCCAGAAACGTCCCCGTCGGCCCGACTCCGGGGCCGGGG
>CAXUCQ010000275.1:0-4695 GCA_964249295.1 uncultured Armatimonadales bacterium
CGTGATCTCTCCGCCTTACGCGACCAGCCGCCGGGACCAACCCAACCGCGCGGAGCAGTGGTTCGGCCAGTTCTGGAAGCTGCTGGTGCGGATCGCGCTGCTCGCCTTTGTCGGCTACTTTCTGTGGCGCGTCCGCTCGATCCTGACCGATGTGATCGTCGCCGCCGTTCTGGCGTTCGCCCTGGTCGGCCCCGTCAACGCGCTGTGTCGTCTGCGCGTCAGAGGGCTGGGTTCGCGGACGCAGCGGCTGCTGGCGACGCTGCTGGTCTTCCTCGGGCTGGGCGCATTCCTCTTCCAGAGCGTGTCGCTGATGCT
Source organism: uncultured Armatimonadales bacterium (assembly GCA_964249295.1). GTDB lineage: Bacteria > Armatimonadota > Armatimonadia > Armatimonadales > Capsulimonadaceae > CAZZVX01. The sequence continues at coordinate 316 of CAXUCQ010000275.1, forward strand.
GTCACCGTTCCGCGCGGAGGCCGTCAGCCTGAGTCAGAACCTGCCGCAGTACGAGCGCAAGGCTGCCGCGCTGGCGTCCTCCGCCAAGACCTGGTACGGGACGCTGCCGCCCGACCTGCGGGCGTTCCTGCAGAAACAGGACGCGGGCGGAGGCACGCCCTCCCCGACCGCCTGGCTGCGCCGGGCGCTCGACGTCACCTTGGCCGGGCTGTCCAAGATCGTGGACGTGCTGCTGATCCCCGTACTGGCGTTCTACTTCGTGCTGGACGGCCACGCGCTGCGCAACGAGTTTCTGGCGCTGCTGCCCCGCCGCCGGGTGCGCGAGGCGCTGCATCTGCTGCGCGAATCGTCGGGCATCATGCAGTCGTACATCCGGGCGCAGTTCTGGCTGTGCGTCATCGCAGGCGTGGTGGTGTATGTCGGCCTGTCGCTGGTCGGCATGAAGTACGCGCTGATCCTGGGCCTGCTGGCGGGGTTCACGCGCGCCATCCCGATCATCGGGCCGGTCCTCGGCGGCATCCCGATCGTGCTGCTGGCGCTGATCGTCCCCGGCGGCGGCGTGCTGCTGGCGCTGAAGATCCTGACGTTCTTCAGCCTGCTGCACCTGATCGAGAGCAAACTGCTGATGCCCAAGTTCATCGGCCACCGGATTCACCTGCACGCGGCCCTGGTCATCATCGTGCTGCTGATCGGCGCGGAGTTCTTCGGCCTGCTCGGCATGTTCCTGGCCGCACCGATCGCGGCCATCGCGCGGGTCTTGATCGCCCACTACGTCATCCGCCCGCGCCGCCTGGCCGACCGCCTGGGCCGTCCGGCGGCTTCCAAGCCGTCTCTGATAATCCAGGCGTAGCGGGAGGCGACAAGGGCGGCCACGGGGGCCACCCCTACGGGCGTTTGCACAACCGTAGGGGCGGGCCTCCGTGCCTGCCCATCTTTATATTGGTACACAAGGAGCCTTTGCTTTTGCCGCCCATGCCCGCCACGAACGAGATCGTCCCCCTCACCTACCTCCAGGCGCTGATCCTGGGGATCGTCCAGGGCATCACCGAGTTCCTGCCCGTGTCCAGCACGGCCCATATGCGCATCCTGCCCGCGCTGCTGCACCACTTCAACGGCGGCTGGCCCAACGACACCGGCGCGGCCTTCTCCGCCGTCGTGCAGCTCGGCCCCATCGTCGCGATCATCCTCTACTTCTGGGGCGATTTGATGAAGTACGTCGCCGGGATCGGGCGCAGCCTCCAGGCCCGCGTGCTGTTCCCGCGCGGCGACCAGGACGCCCGCCTGGGCTGGTACGTCGTCTTCGGCACGGTCCCCCTGGTCGTCGCGGGCCTGGCGCTTGAGAAGAAGGTCAACGGCGAGTACCGCAACCTGCTGTTCATCTCCGCCGCCCTGATCGTGTTGGCGCTGGTCCTGCTGGTCGCCGAGCGCGTCGGGCAGAAGACGCGCGGATTGAAGACGCTGACGTTGGGGCAGGCGATCACCATCGGCGTCGCGCAGGCGCTGGCGCTGGTCCCCGGCGCGTCCCGCTCGGGCGTCACTTACACGACCGGCCTGTTCATGAACCTGACGCGCGAGGCGGCCATCCGCTTCTCGTTCCTGCTCAGCATCCCGGCGATCACGCTGGCCGGGCTGTACAAGCTCGCCAAAGTGCTGCACCAGACCCACCTCGGCCCCGCCTCCGGGCCGTACCTGTTCAGCGCCGTCGTTGCCGGCCTGTTCGCTTACGTCGTCGTCCGCTGGCTGATGAGGTTCCTGGGCGAAGAAAACCACTCGATGCTGCCTTTTGTGATCTACCGTATCGCGCTCGGTGTCGCCCTGCTGTTCCTGGTGCATATGGGCATCGTCATCCCGCAGTCGGGGTGAACACTGGGATAACTCTCGCCGTCCATCAGGAACTGTACTGCACTCTTCTTCCGGTGCCAAATGTTCGGGGTGGAAATGGATCAACGATTGGTCGAGTTGAGCGTTCAAGGCGTCTATTCCCACACAGACTCGGAAGAGGTTGAACACCACTTCGTCCTATTCAACCGGGTTCAGGGCTTGCGGTTGCCGATCTGGATCGGTCAACATGAGGCCCGGTCAATCGTCTTTGCTTTAGATGACAAGCAGCCTGAATTCCCTACGATACATGACGCCTTACTCTCCATGATCGAGGCGCTGAATGGTATCTTGTTAGAGGGACGGATTATCAGCCTTCGTGATAAAGTGTTTCACGGGGCTGTTTATCTCCAGACTGGAGGCGAGATCAAAGAAGTTGCGATGAGGCCGTCTGATGTTGTGGCTTTGGCCGTGCGGAAGAAGTGTCCACTCTTTACAACAGAGGAAATCTTGTTGCGGGCGGGCCGTACCGACTAGTGCCTGAGCCGTAGGAGGAGTATGAGGCGGATGAGCGGAGGACCAGCGGATGACGATCTATCGCGTGACGATGCCGATCACGTTCATCGTCGAGATCAACGAGTAGAATGCGATGGCCGACCCACGTCCACCGCTGCAGGGCAACTCGCCCATTGTCGCCGCCCGTCGCGCCATGATGAGCGTGTTGACCCCTGACCAGGAAAAGCGGGAGCAGTGGGGCGTGAAGCGGACGATGTTCGGTCGCCCGGAGGAGGCGGAGGTCGTCGTGATCGAAGCGCCGCAGGCCGATTGAAGGAAATCCTCTCGTTCCCGGTGAACCCTCCCGATAAGAGGGGCAGGGGACGCCCCGCCCATCCCTCGAAGCCCGACGGCGCGCTTCCTTTGTTCTCACACGACAACCGAGGAGGATCGAATCGTTGCAACCGGACCACACCGACCAATCCCAACTGCGCCGCCTGTTCGGCGCCCTCGTCGAAAGGACGTTCCTACAGACGCTGGGCGTCCACGAACCCGGCGTCACGGACTATCTCGCCGGCGTCCTGACTGACTTCGCCCACTTCAAGCAGGTGTACAAAGTCAAAGACCTGGAAGGCCGCCCGATCGAAGAAGTGGCCGACATGCTGATGCAGGCCGACATTCGCCTGCAGGCGAGTTCGTTCAACCGCGAGCGCGAGGTACACAAGCACATCGGCGACTTCACGCTGTTCTGGGCCGGCGTTTATCCCGAGGCCCTGGCGCAGCGTCAGTCCCAGATGCGTAAAGATCATCTGATCGATTACGTGAAGCAGGGCAAGAACAGCTATGCCATCGCGGCGTCTTTCGACTACGGCGAGTATCGCCCCCAGGCGCCCGTGCTCAAGAAGCTGTCCGAGGAGTTCGAGCTGTGCCTGTACGGCCTGCACATCGTCCGCAAGGAGATGGACGGGCTGAGACACGCGGCGTAAATGACACGCGGCGTAGATCGCCCAGGGCTGAACCCCTGGGCTGAGAAGTGCAGATTGCCCGCCCGCGAAGGCGAGGAAAAACGTCCTGCATTCACTCTTGCGCCCGCGAAGGCGGGCAGTCTTCTCTACAGCAGCCCAGGATTCCAATCCTGGGCAACCCCGCTCTATTAGGACACCCAACCATGACAATGCCGACACAGCCGTTTGGCCCCGACAGCGTCCCCGTCAGCCGCATCGCCCTCGGGTGCATGGGCATGGCGGGGACTTGGAATCCCGCCGAGGTCGGCCCCGACAACGTCCGAAAAGCCGTCGCCGCGTTTGAAGCCTCGCTGGAGGCCGGGATCACGTTCTACGACCACGCGGACATCTACGGCGGCACAGCCTGCGAGTCGATCTTTAAAGACTGCCTCGCCGCCGTCCCCGGCAGCCGCGAGCGCATCTTCATCGCCACCAAAGTCGGCATCCGGGTGGGCTATTACGACCATTCGCCGGACTGGGTTCGACAGAGCATTCACGGATCACTGTCGCGCATGGGGCTGGACTATGTCGATCTGTACCAACTGCACCGGCCCGACCCGCTGAGCCACCCCGCCGAGACCGCTGCCGTGCTGGATGAACTCGTCGCCCAGGGCTTGGTCAAGAACATCGGCGTCTCGAACTACTACCCGCAGCAGACGCTGGCGCTGAAGAAGTATCTGCAGGCGCCGATCGTGTCGAACCAGATTGCCATCTCGCTGCTGCGCCTGGACCCGATCTACGAGGGCGCGGCGGGCGGCCCCGGCTCCGTGGACACGGCAGGCGACGGCGTCCTGGACCAGTGCGAGGAACTCGGCATCACGCCGCTGGCCTACAGCCCCGTCGGCGGCGGCTGGCTGTCGGGCCGCCGCGAAGTCCCCGCCGACCGGCCCGACGTTCAAAGGACGCTGGACGCCTTCCAGGAGGTCGCCCCGGCCTACGGCGACGCCACGCCGACCCAGCTCGCCGTCGCCTGGCTCCTGGCGCACCCGTCGGGCATCATCCCGCTCGTCGGCTCCAACGACCCCAGCCACATCCGCGAAGCCGCCGGGGCCGCCGACATCCG
>CAXUCQ010000276.1:0-4684 GCA_964249295.1 uncultured Armatimonadales bacterium
GGCCTGCATTGTGGCGACCATCTTGGGGTCGTCGGGCGCGAGGACACCGAACAGGAACAGCGCGGCGCTGCTGGCGTCGGCGGTCATGTCACGGACGAGCCTGCCATCGTCCCGATCAACGGTGATCATGCGCGCGAACGCCTGCGCGTCGTCGTCCCAGAAGTGCGTGATCAGAGCGGCGCGTGTTTCCTCCATGCCGGCCCGGTAGCGGGCGGCGGCGTTCGGCTCGCCCACATAGTCCGCGTAGTCGGCGGCGCTTCCCAGCGCGGCGCAGACGGACGCCGTCGTCCAGATGTGCGTGCCGCGCCGCTCCTCCCAGATGTCCCACGACGGCAGCGGCAGCTTCGTGTCGGGGTAGCGGTAGTCGAGCAGGAACTCGGCGGCGGGGCGCACGAACCGGGCGTACATCTGAGCCGCGAACGCCCTGTCGTCGTAGGTGCGGACGTGGTTCCAGAGCGCGCAGAGGACCAGCGCCGTGCCGTCTTCCTGGAACGGCGTTTCGGGGACGCCGTCGATGATCCAGGGGTGCCAGGACGCCCCGATCGTCCCGTCCGGCCCGTACTTGTGCATCAGGGCGGCGCGGTCTTTCGGCAGGACACGGGCGCAGAACTCGAAAAACGGCTGCGTGATGCCGCGCAGACGCGCGCCGTCCAGGGCGAGCGACACCAAGGCCCCGTCGCGCGGCCACATATATGAGTAGTGGGCGCGCGCCGTTTCCATGATGTCGGTGTCGTTGGAGGCTAGGATCGCCCCGCGCTTGTCCACCTGTGTGCGGATGATGAGCAGGCTGCGCGAGAACAGATCGACGACGCGCGTGGGCAGGGCGTCCAGGCGCGCGGGCAGGTCCCGGACCAGGCCGCGCCAGTGGGCGGCGGTCTCACGCAGCGCCGCGTCGAAGGTCCGCTCTTCCAGCGCCGCCTGCTGCCCCACGACGTCTTCCATCGTTTCCCCGGCGACCATCCACGTCCGCACCAGGCCGCTGCCGTTTGCGCCCAGGGGTACGGAGAACGAGTGGACGCTGTCTACGGCTCCCTGCGCGATGGCGTTCATCGACAGCAGCCCGTCCTCGGCGTCGCGCCAGGAGCCTTCGGCCCCGCGGAACCCCTTCTCGCCGCAGGCGTACTGGAACAAGCGCGCACTCCGCGCCGACGGGACTTCGCCGACCACGCCGCCGAACAAGAAGTAGCGGTCGCGCTTGTAATGCACGAGGGCGGCGGCGAGCGGGTAATAGCAGCACGTGTCGCCGATGTCGCTCTCGTCGATGCGCAGATCGTGTGCCAGGAACAGACGCGCCTCGCGCGGCTCGTCCCACCGGTTCTGAATTTCATAGCGCGTCAGCAGGATGTTCTCGTCGTGCAGCACGGTGTGGTGGACGACCAGATGGATGCCCAGTGCCTTGTGCCGCGCGGCGCACTCCGTCACCAGCGTTCCGCGCTGGTACGCGAGTTCCCACTCCCAGCCGTCGTCGAGCCAGAACAACCCTTCGGCTTCCGTCCAAACGCCGACGCGGCACTTGTGACCGCCGACGTGGTTGGCCCACCCGACATAGGGATAATACAGGTCGCGGATGTTGAGATGATCGTCGAGGTTGACGAGCAGTTCCCCGTTGCCGAGAACGATGGGACGGGGCATAGGAAAAGTTCTCCGTTTCTGCCGCGATTTTACCCGCTGCCGGGGAACAGCGTCAAGAACGTGAGCGACGGCAGCGCCATTGATGAGAGTTTTGGCCCCATCACTTCCGGCGAGGAGTACAACACTCTTGCGGAGAACATCATCACACTTAGGCATCATTTCGCAAAGGAGCCGCGCGACATGAGACTATTTGGCATCAAAGTCTGGGAACTGCTCTCCGTCATTGCGATCGTATGCATTGTCATTGCTATTCTCGCGCCCACGTACTACAAAATACAGTTTGGCACTTACCACGGCGCTTGCGCTTCCAACGAAAAGGAGATCGCAATTGCCGTCATGCAATACGCTCAGGAGAACGACGGCAGCCTGCCCGATATTGCCGCCGCGCCGGGCAGCAAAGACACCTGGCGCAGCGCCATCTTCCCTTATATGCGAAACAAGGGCGTTTACCTTTGCCCCGCGCGCCGCGACAAAGCCGATGGGCCGGACGGCTTCCCTCGTTCCTATGCCGCGAATTCCAACGGCACCCCGCGCAGCGGCAAGGACAACCGGAGCGACGGCGCCTTTGCCGGCCCCGGCTCCAAACCCATCCGTCTCGCCGACATCCCCCACCCCGGCGGTCTCATTATGCTTTGCGAGTCTGCCGGGGGCAACACGCCCGAGTTCAACATCGACGGCCCAGTTCATTTTGGCCCGGCCGCGCATCTGCTCTGGGCCGGACACAGTGGCGGGAGCGACTATCTTTTCGCCGACGGACACGTGAAGTGGCTCAAGCCGCAGGCAACAAAGGACGAATGGCATCGGGACGCTGCCGTTCCGCTGTCCGCCAACGGCATCGCGGTGCTGGCGGAGACGGCAACACGCGCCGGGGAATAGACCGTTGCGAGCGACAACAACAAACAGCCGCCTTCCCGTAGGGGAAGGCGGCTGCAGAACGGCGGGCTTCAAGAGCGCGACGCGACGAGAGACAGTACCGAGAGTGGCGTCAAGCGCGTCTTTGTCGTACTACTTGTTGGCGGTGGTGCGATCGACCACGTCAACGCCGTCGGCGTTGTCGAGCGTGGCCTCTTCACGGCGGACGGTGTCCGTGACGCGCTCGGTCTCAACGACCTGGCGCTTGCCGATGGAAACTTCACCTACGACATGGGCGGTCTTTTCGACCGTCACCTGCTCGGCCATCAGCGGGACGCTGATGGTCTCGTCGCGGAAGTCGGCGTTTGTGGCCGCGCGGTTGACGGCGTGGCGCTCGATCACAACCTCCTCGTGGGTCACGGGGACGTCAATGCTTTTTTCTTCGGTGATGACGCGCTTGCCCAGCGTGACCTCACCGGCTTGCACGCTCTGCTTGCGCGCGGACAACTGCTCGGCGTAGAGCTTCAAGTTCTGCCGCTCGGCAGTGATCTGCTCGGGCGTGTAGGCGGGAGCGGTCTCGTCGTAGGCGGTGAAACCGGACTCGCGGTAGTAGCCGCCGAGATCGTTGATGTCGGCAGTCTCGTAGCGGTCGAAGATGGACTGGACGCGCGCGTCGTCCGCGCCGTCGGCATCGACGGTCACAAGCGCGCTGCCGCGCCGGACGGCTTCGGCATAATACTCCGCGTCGCCGCGCTCGACGCCGACGGCGGTGAGCGCCGAAAGGACGCCCGTCTTGGCGTCGCCGGGCAGGTTGCCGCTGACGGAGCGCTGGCCCTCGCCGGCGATCTGGCCGCTGTTGCCGCCGCCCATGCCCTGATTGGTCACGATGCTGACGTCGTTGGCGGAAAATCCCTGGGACAACAGCTCCTGGGCGGCCTTCTGCGCGGTGGTCTCGTCATCGAACAGACCCACAAATGTGCTTGCCATGATGATTTCTATTCCCTTCCTTGTTTTACGTCTTGGGGGCCGCCGTGGCCCTTCCCTGTTCTTCCCGTTCGGCAGGGGTCGTAAACCGAACCTGCGGGGTACAATGGCGTCATGAGGAAACACGGCGAAAACGGCGGGGAGTTGAGCACGGACGTGCGGACGCTGGGCAACGCGCTCGGCGACGTTTTGAAGGAACAGGGCGGGGACGAACTCTTCGGCGCCGTCGAGCGCATCCGCGCGCTGACCAAACAGGCCCGCGACGGCGGCGACGGCGGCGAGGCCGAGCGGGAATTGGACGCCCTCGTCGGCGGCATGGACTTCGCCCACGCCCTGCCCGTCTTGAAGGCCTTCACCACCTACTTCCAACTGGTCAACCTGGCAGAGCAGCAGGAAATAGTCCGCATCAACCGCCGCCGCGCCGCCGACGCCGGCGACAGGCCCCGACCCGAAAGCGTCCGCGACGCCATCCGCGCCCTGCGAGACGCGGGGACAAATGCCGACGCCATGCGCGCCCTAGTCAAAGACCTCAGCATCCAACTGGTCTTCACCGCGCACCCCACCGAATCGCGGCGTCGCAGCGTCCAGGAAAAGCTTTACCGACTGGCCGACCACCTGGACGCGCTCGGCGGGGGGCTTCTGTCGGCCCGCGAGCGGGAAGACCTGGCCGCCGACATCACCGCCGACACCGAAATTCTGTGGCAGACCGACGAAGTGCGGCAGCGTCGCCTGTCCGTCATCGATGAGGCCGTCGCGCTGCTGTTCTATTTCGTCAAGACGCTGTTCGCCGTCACCCCGCGCTTGTACGCCGACCTCCAGAACGGGCTGGCCGAGTGCTACCCCGGCGAGTCATTCGAGATTGGCTGCTTCCTAGAGTACGGCTCGTGGGTCGGCGGCGACCGCGACGGCAACCCCACCATCACCCTCGACCACACGGCGCGGATCCTCCAGATGCACCGCGATACGATCCTCGGACTGTATATCCCCGCCGTGCGCGCGCTCAGCGACCAACTCAGCCAGAGCACGCACTACGTCGGCGTCAGCGCCGAACTCGAAAAATCGCTGGCCGCCGACGCCCTGCGCCTGCCCGCCGTCGCCGCCGACGCCGCCGGTCGCTCCCCCACCGAGTTCTACCGGCGCAAGATGGAGTTCGTCTGGGAAAGGCTGCGCTCGACGAGGGCGAGGTCGGCGATGAACTCGTCGGCGGTGTCGTAGG
>CAXUCQ010000277.1:0-4656 GCA_964249295.1 uncultured Armatimonadales bacterium
CGGGGACGTCGCGCACCTTCTGGGAGTAGCCCGACACGCAGATGTCGTCCCTGGTCACGGGCAGGGTCGCGCCGGGGGTGGCCTGCGGGTCCGGCTCCAGAGGCACGGACTGGCCCGTGTCCGGCTGCGTGGCGACGGCGCCCGGCCCAGGCCCCGACGCGCCCGGCCCGGCGGGTGCCGACCCGCCCGGCCTCGTGGTGTAAACGCCCGTCGAGTGTTGACACCCCACGCTCATGAGAACGCCCAGGCCGATGCCGGCCGCAAGTCCCCCACGGACGAACTTCCTTGTGCCGGTACGCATAACATCTCCCAGTGCCAGTGTTTGGACGGAGTTGTATTCACCGCCCGACGCCGTTTCTCCTGTCGGCCTACTGATTCAGGGACGTATCGAGGTTGTCGGTGATTCCCTTGCTTCCCACTGCAGGTAGCGCCGAGATTGAGCGAAGTAAGCGCCGACGTTCACGTTGAGGTGCTTGGCCCAGGCAGGCTTGTCTTCACCGCGCCGCTGGGCGTAGGCGGCGAGGGCATAGCCGAACATCGGCTCCGGCAGGTAGCCCAGGCGCTGGAAAGACCAGCCGTGTTGAGTCCCATCGTCCCATTGTTTGAAACGGGCGGCGGAGCCTGCGGTGAACAGTCCAAAGCCGCAGAAGACCGTCGCCAGGTCCGTGAGCGGTTCCATGTCCGCCGCGTCGCGGTCGATGTGTCCACCCCCGAGCAGGAGCACATGGGCCAGTTCGTGTGCCATCGTGGCGATCAGCGGCAGTGGGTCGCGCAGTTTAGAAACCTCAATGGCGATGGTTATTTTGTCGGCGTCCGGCCGATCATGATAGAACCCGGCGGTGCCGCCGCGCCCCCCCTCCCAAGTCGGAAGACTGCGCCTGAGAGCATCCTCCGCGCTCTCTTCTTGATAGAAGCACAGTCGCAGCCGCTGCGAATCGACCTGCATAAAGCCACAGACACGCTCGAACAGGACGCGGGCGGCCCCCTCCGTACCCTCGCCGCCATCGGGGAAGAAGTGAGGCGTCGGCAGGATGACGGGACTCTCGCGGAGACGCTGGAGGCCGAGTATCGCTTCCAGACGACTCAGGGACTGATCGATCCAGCCACGCGACTTTGGGCTGATAGGCAGCTTGGGGGTGAACAGTGTCATGACGGACGTATTCCGCGAGAAGACGCGAAGTCCCTGCCGCAGAGAAGCGCCTTGGCGGCTTTGCAGTTTCTCGATCAGCCATCCACAGACTTGTCGGTTTGACCGCCAAAGATCGGGTGGTATGCTTTTATAAGAAACTGTCCTTCAAGGAGACGCGAGAAGATGAGCACAGACATGAACGGGCCGCAGGGGAGTCAGGACCGGACGCCCTCCGCCGCCGGGCAGGACGAGGTCGAGAACGGCGACCGGTACGACAACCTGCAGGACGCCGACACATTGGCCGACCTGGCCGGCCCGGAGACGCCCGCGCTCGGGGGCCTCGGCTCGATGGGCGTGGACGACGCGATGGACGACCAGACCGACGGGGACCGGCAGCTCACGACGGACAGCGACGCGATCGACGGCGGGCTGAACGACAGCGACCTCGGAGCCGATGTGGCGGGCCTGCCCTCGCCCCAAGACGGCGCGGAGGGACGCGAAGGCTTCAGCGGCCTGGGGCCGGACACGTCACAGACGGGCGGCGGGAGCACCGGGGATCGGGCGACGGGCGTGATGGACCTGCGCGGGTGACGCGCGGCGGCGGAGCGGCCGCGGCCCTCGGGCGCGTCTCCGTGCCGCTTAACAACACAGAGGCGTGGTTCAGCCCGCGTCCGCAGCCCCGACGGCTTCAAGCACGGGCGCCTCAGCCCCGACGGCTTCAAGCACGGGCGCCTCAGCCGGCGCCCCGACGTCCGGGCGCGTCAGGGCCTCCACCAGCACGTCAAAAGCGCCTTTCGGCAGGTTGCTGCGGCTGACATAGCCGCTCTGGCGGGCCGCCGCGGTGTAGAACCGGCCCGCAAGCTTGGGCAGGGCCTTGGTCCAGACGGCGGCCTGGCTGGTGATGACGATGGGAATGTCCTCGTCGCGGAACTGCCGCACCAGCTCGCGGGCGAACTTCTGGCAGCGCAGCTCGGTGATCTCGCCGGTGAAGTCGTTGACGTGGTAGGGGAAAAAGGCGATGGCCAGCAGGCCGCGCGCGACGCACTCCCGGCCCTTGCCATCGGTGCGCTCGTCGCAGGCCTCGATCAGTTCCTTCAAACGCGGGTACCACCACTGGTACCCCGCCGTGCCTTCGAACGCTGGGTTGATGAAATAAAACGGGAACTCAGGGTTGTCGAAGGTCAGATTCTGCCACATCTGCTGGGCGTATTCGGGGTTGTCGGCGTAGTCGTCGGCGTAGTCGTCGACCCAGGACGGGTTCTTGGTCAGCAGCAGGACGCGGACGTTGGCCGGGGAGCCGATGAACGGGTTGGGCGGGATGTCCAGCCGGATGTTGTTCTCCAGCTTCATGCGGCGGTTGCGGTTGTACTCATCGACGTGATAAGAGTCCGCGCGCAGGACATACGGCGCGCGGCGCGCGAGTCCGTTCCACGGATTCTCTTTGTGGATCGATTCGAGACTCAGTGACATGGCTTCCCATCCTTTTCGTTCCCCGCCCGCGGACTGCGGAGGGACACGCCTGGCGTCCAGGACACCATTCCGGCCTCGCCCCGGTGGGCGCAGGTCCGTTGACGCTGTGATTACCTCTAGTATACCCGCTCGGCGGCAGGCGCGGCGCGTCGTGAGACAACAAGCCATCCCGCCTCGCAGTTTCTCAGGATCTCCAGCGGCCCCTTCCATTCGGCGGGATTTTTGGGTATGCTATCGCCACCGGCAGATGGACCCCACCGCCTGCTCCTACTTTGCGGACGCAAACCTCTGCGGAAGGACGCTTGATGAACCTCCCTCTTTCGGAGTCGACGACGCTGAGCGAACGACGGCGTCTGCAGGCCAGGGCGCGGCGGCTCGCCCGGCGGGCGGAAAGCCTCGCCGGTGCCGGGCGCGTCGATGAAGCGATCGCCTGCCAGTCCGAAGTCGCCGCCCTGCGCCCCGACGACCCCGCCGCCTTTCTGCGCCTGGGCCTGCTGCTGCGCGAAGCGCACCGGATCGACCCGGCGGTCCACGCCCTGCGCCGCGCCCAGCACCTGAGTCCGTCGATGCGCGACCCGCGCGAAGCCCTGATCGCCACGCTGCTCGACGGCGGGCGCTTCGAGGAGATCGTGCTGGAAGCCAAGGCGCTGGTCAGAGTCGCCCCGCGCAGCGTCTTCGCCCGCGACGTCCTGAGCATCGCCTACATGCAGCTCGGCCGGATGGAAAAGGCGCTGCGCGTCGTCGGCGAGTTGGTCTGGCTGGACCCGATGAACCCCGACCATTATCTCAAGCGCGCCATGCTGTTCCAGCAGCAGGACAACGTCCGCGCCGCCGTGGCCGAATACGGCCGCGTGCTCCACATGAGTGCCGAAGGCAGCGAGTCCTACCAGTGCGCCGAGGAGGCGCTCCAGATGATGGACGAGGACCAACTGCGCCAGATCGTCCTGCTGGCCTCGGAAGACCGCGTGTTCCACTGGAAGCTCGGCCGCGAAACAGCGGATGCGGCCCAGGAGCGCGGCTTTTTCCTCAGCGACGACGGCGTGGCCCGCCTGCGCCATCTGGTGCAGAACCACCTGCCCGATCTGGATCGCGACCTGTCCTCCTCCCCCGCCTGGGGCCGCCCCCGCTTTTACAACTAGGTGAACAATGCACTGGCTGTGAGCGGCCTGGGTCAAAAGACCCTCGTCATGGGCGTCCTGAACGTGACGCCCGACTCGTTCTCCGATGGGGGCCGCTTCGACACCGTCGAAACCGCCGTCGCCCACGCCCGCCGCATGGCCGAAGATGGGGCGGACATCCTGGACATCGGCGGCGAAAGCACCCGCCCCGCCACCTTCGGCGACAAATCCCCCCTGCCCACGGGCGAAGAACTGCGGCGCGTGCTGCCCGTCATTGAACGGCTGTCCGACGAACTCCCCCACATCCCGCTCTCCATCGACACCTACAAGGCCGAGGTCGCCCGCGCCGCGCTGGACGCCGGCGCGCGCATCGTCAACGACATCAGCGGCCTGACCGCCGACCCCGGCATGGCGGCGCTGATCGCCGAACGCGGCGTCCCCCTGGTGCTGATGCACCTGCTGGGCCGGCCCAAGGACATCCCGCTGCAGCCCGTGTACGACGATGTCGTGGCCGACGTGATCGCTTTCTTCGCGCGCCAGGTCGCCTACGCCCATTCTCAGGGCATCCAAGACGCCCAAATCTGGCTCGACCCCGGCCTCGGCTTCGGCAAGACGGCGCAGCATAACTTCGAGTTGCTGCGGCGTCTGCCGGGACTGAAAGCGTTGGGCTACCCGCTCGTCGTCGGCGCGTCGCGCAAAAAGTTCCTGGGCCGCATCCTCGGCACGGACGATCCCAACGACCGCCTAGAGGGTACGGCGGCGGCGGTGGCCCTGAGCATCGCGGGCGGCGCAGACGTGGTGCGCGTCCATGACGTGCGCGAGATGGCGCGCGTGGCGAAGGTCAGCGACGCGGTCGTCCGAGGGTGGGAGGGGTAGGAGAAAAAGCCCTCACCCGGCTCGCCGAGGCCTAAGAGGCCCTCACCCGGCTCGCCGAGGCTC
>CAXUCQ010000278.1:0-4655 GCA_964249295.1 uncultured Armatimonadales bacterium
TTGTTGAGGTCGTACTGCTTGACGCCCGTGTCCATCCACAGGCGCAGGGCCTTGTTGCGGATGAACTGGACACAGCGAATCGCCTCGTCCACCCTCCGCGCCTGTGGCACCGATGCCGCCAGTTTGTACTCGAACACCCGCACCGTTAAAGGCGCCCTTCTTCCTTAACCGTTACACCCGAACTCGCAAGGGAACGCAAGGCTCGGATACGGGAACTTCGGGAAGTCCCCGCGCTTACATCCCAGGTCTAAAGAATCTGGGTTTTACGCGCATTACTATAACGTACATTGCCTCCTTTGTCAACGCACTTGAGTCCGAAAGTGTCAGTCATTCGCCGCGGAGCGCGTCCGTCGGGTCGCCGGAGAGCAGATCGCGGAGCAGCAGGCCGGACAGCAGTTTCGGGAAAAAGAACGTCGATTTCTGCGGCATGACGGCGCCGGCCAGGGAAACATCCCGCACGTCCTGCACGGACGGGCGCGGCAGCAGAAAGGCGGCCTGGAACTCGCCGGCGGCGACGCGGGCTGTGGCCTCGGCGGCGTCACGGGTGTAGACGATCTGCCCGCCGGCGGCCAGCGCGGCGTCGTCGATGCCGAGACGCTGATTCAGAATCAGCGAGTGAAGCAGTGTCACCGGCAGCCGCTTGACGGCGTCGGGCTGCGGGCCGGGGACCAGCGCCGCCCGCTGTTCCGCAGGAACGGTCAGCGTGGCGACACGGCTCTGCCCCTGCGGCTGTAGGAGGCCGAATGCTAAGCCGCCCTGCTGCGCGGCCCGGTCGATGGTCGCTTCGAGTAGACCGGGCGCGACGGTCTGGGATGTAAACTGGGGCTGCAGCGCGTCACGCAGGCCCGAGATCCGCGCGGCGTCCACGCCCCGGACCAGGCGGTGCGTCGGCAGGACCAGCAGGCCCTCGTCCTCGAAAGCCGTCAGCGTCACCAGGATGTAATCCGCCGCGATGGGCGTCCCCTCCCACTCGGGGTGGGCGGCGCGCAGTTCGCGGCGGTAGTTGAGCGCCGTTTCGTAGCGGTGGTGGCCGTCGGCGATGAAGATGGGCTTGTCGGCCAGCAGGTCGCGCAGGGTCATGATGGCGCTGGTATCGTCGATGCGCTCGACGCGGTGGCTGGAGCCGATCATGTCCTCGACGCGCTCTAGCACCGGCTCGCGGTCGTCGTACTCACGCAGGAAGCTCTGCACGGCGCCGTCCGCGTCGCCGTACAGCCCGTAGATCGACTCGAACTGGGCGTCCGTCGCCCGCAGCAGGTCCAGGCGATCCGCCTTGGCGCCGAGGAGCGTGTTCTCGTGCGGCAGGACGACGCCGGAACTATACTCTTCCAGCTTCAGCAGGCAGACCAGCCCGATCCGCTCCGCCGCGGCCTGTCCGGTCAGCGGGTCCCGGAACGATTGGCGGTAGACGTACACCGCCGGCGTCTCGTCGGCGACTAATGTGCCGTCGGCCAGCCACCCGCGGAACAGCGTCCCGGCCCGGACGTACTTGTCGTGTTCACGACCGAGGATCAGGCGCACCACGTTGGCCGGGTGCTTCTCATACAGCGCCGCCTGCTCATCGGGCGGAATCACGTCGTAGGGCGGGGCGACCAGGTCCGCCAGCGGAGCGCCCAGGCGCGCCGCGTCGTAGCGGACGCCAGGGAACGGAAGAACATCGGCCATCGGATAACAACTCCTTCACAGACAGACCCGGCTTTGGCGGCCGGATGACCCGCTCAAGTTCACCTTTGGAACTTCCAAATCCTTTCGCGCATTGGGATTGTGGGTATACTTTTCGCGTGCCGCGTCCCGCTGGAGTGATTCATGCCGCCTTCCACCGATCCGTCCGTCCAAGAAGTCCTCGACACCGTCCGCCTCCGCTACCCCGGCGTGCCGTTCGCCGCGCTGGGGCAGACCGTCCTCTGGGACGAGCCGACCAAGGCCGTCTGGCGGCGCCTGCTCGACCGGCATCTGCCGGAAGCGACGCTGATCGCGGGCGTGCATGACACGGACTACTTCGCCAAAACGGCGGCCCTGCTCGGGGACGCGCAGAGGTACGTCGCCCTGCCCCACGACGACGGGCGCACGCACGACCTGTGGAGCGCGGCGGGGGAACTGTCCTCGCTGTTCGGCTCCGAGAGCGTACCGACCCGGCAGATGTTTCTGGGCAGGGACGTCCCGTTCGACTGGCTGGCGAAGTCTTATCCCGGCGGCAAAGACGCCCTGTACGCGGACAAAACGGCGGCCTGGGGCTGGCGCGGCATCGTCTCGACGCAGCACCACAACGTGATCGCCCACGACGTCCCCGTCCAGGACATCCAGGATGCCCTGCTGGCGCAGATGGACTGGGGCTTCGCCGCGAGTCTCGCCTGCTTGGACGCGCCTGCGTCAAGAGCCGCGGCGAAGGCCGTGGCCGAAACCGTTCGCGGCTGGGTGACTGAGTTCCTCGCAAACTGTCAGGCCGACTGTCGCCTGTCCGATCTGTACCAGACGTTGCTCCCGCGCTTTTATTCCCTGCTCCTGAACCACCCTCCGGCCCATCTCCAGACCACCGCCTCGACTGAACTCTTCCGCTTCAATATGCAGACCTGTGGTCGGCCCCTCTTCGCTCTGCTGGATGTCTTTCTGGACCCGCAGACGCGGCAGACCGCGCGCGAGGCGTACAACCGCGCCGTCGGCGGCTCCGGCATCTACACGCTGGAGGGCTTCGGGACCGGCGCGATCCCGTTCGACGTCGTCATCCCCGGCCACGGGCGCGGGACGCTCTGCATCACCAGTGACAGGCTGGTGATCGAGACGGCGCCCGCACAGACGGAGATCCGTTCGGGCCGGGTCACGACGGCCCAGGAACTGGCAGCTCAGTTGGAGGCGGCGTTCGGCCCGGACGTCGTACTGGTCGGCAAAGCCGTCACACTCGTGGACATGATCGCCGCCGAGTTTCTGATCGTTTTCCACGAGACCGCATCGGGGTACACGACGGCTACGGAGCAGTTCAACGCCGGCCTCGCCGCTGCCGGGATGCGGCTGTCGCTCCACCCCATCGTGCGGCTCGCCTACCCGACCTGGGACGCGTTGGCCGCCGCTCCGGCGACGACGGTGTTCCGGCTGCCGCCGCATCTTGCGGCGGCGTTCGGGCAGGAAACGATCAGCGCCCCGGAGTTCGCGGCCCGGTGGCACGGCGTCGTGGAGGCGCAGCGCCGTGTGCTGCGCGAGAGCCGGACACTGCACAAGGCGCGCGACCTGATGCAGTACCTTGAAGGCAGGGACCAGAATTGTTGGTGCGAGCGGCGGGACGAGTACGAGCGGGCGCTGACCACGTTGAAGGACATCGCCGCGAAGAGCAACACGCTCGGCGGCCGGATTCAGGAACACCGGGAGGAACTCGGCGTCTGGAAGAAGGAGCGGCAGCAGTTGGAAACGCGGAAGGGGAACGACTGGCGTCATTCGGTCCAGCCGATCCGCGAGAAGATCGCGCAGGCCCAGAGTCACGGGGACGACACGCGCGGCCTGGAGCGTGACCTGGGACGCCAACTGGCGATTCGCGCGACGGCGTTCGAGGAGCCGTTGCACGTCTGCCGCGAACGAATCAAGGCAACGCTGTTCCTGCTGTCGGAGTTCCGGCGGCAGCGCCGCCTGCTGGAGCGGTCCGCCGAGGCCTGCGCGGCCCGCGCGACGATCAAGCACATCGTCTGGGAGGCCCAACTTGCCCGCCTCGACCTGGTCCGCAACGCCTTCTTGACCATCGAAGGGTTGGAACACACCAACCTGCGTCCGTCGGCCTGGTGGCTGCCGATGGTCAGCCCCGACGGGGCCTGGTTCGACGCCATCGTTGCCGGCACTCAGGCGCGCTTCGAGCCGCTGGTGTCGTGACCGTGGGCGAGCGACTGAAGTCACTCGCTAGAGAGATTGTCCTGCCGGACGAAAAAGCAGGGGCATGGTCCAGAAGTTCTTCCGTCCGTGAGGACGGTTTTCCGTGCGTGCGACTTCAGTCGCTCGCACCGAATTACAGGATAATC
Organism: uncultured Armatimonadales bacterium; assembly: GCA_964249295.1. Classification (GTDB taxonomy): domain Bacteria; phylum Armatimonadota; class Armatimonadia; order Armatimonadales; family Capsulimonadaceae; genus CAZZVX01. The sequence continues at coordinate 3,999 of CAXUCQ010000278.1, forward strand.
CGAAAGATCGCTTCGGCAAGACGCTGCGGGTCGTGCCTGACGACATCGGTCTGGGACACAAGGTTGTCCGCGCGGGGCGTGTAGCCCATCGCGCGGATGGCGTCGAGGTCGGGCGCGACGAACTTCTGGCCGAACTTCTCATAGTGGGCTAAGAGTTCTGGCGCCGGCATCTCCTTGTTCACGAGCACGTAGTCGATCAGGCGTTTGTCCGGGGCGTGGTCCGCGATCACCCGCAGGTGGTCGGCGGCGGTGTACCCGTCCGTCTCTCCCGGCTGCGTCATCACGTTGCAGACGTAGATCTTGACGGCCCGGCTGCGGGCGATGGCGTCCGCGATGCCTTCCACCAGCAGATTGGGGATGACGCTCGTATAAACGCTGCCGGGGCCGAGGATGATGGCGTCGGCCAGCCGGATCGCCTCCAGCGCCTCCGGCAGCGGCTGGGCATTCTCGGGCCGCAGGTACATGCGCCTGATCCGCTGCGGGTGATCCGCGATCTGCGTCTCCCCCTCGATGATGCTGCCGTCCTCCATCTCCCCCAGCAGACACACGTTGTGCAGCGTGGACGGGTAGACCTTGCCGCGAATCGCCAGGACCTTGGAAGTGGCGGCGATGGCCTGCTCATAGTTGCCTTTATAAATCTCGGTCATGGCGGCAATA
>CAXUCQ010000279.1:0-4637 GCA_964249295.1 uncultured Armatimonadales bacterium
AGGCCGACCTGATCATCGCCGCCGCCGCCGTCGCCGACTATCGCCCGCAGGAGCAGGCCGCACAGAAGATCAAAAAGGACGTGGGACAGGCACAGATCGCTCTGGAGCCGACGGACGACATCCTGGCCCTGCTCGGCGGGCGCAGGCGCGCGGGGCAGACGCTGGTCGGTTTCGCCGCCGAGACGGAAAACGTCTTGGCGGAAGCCCGGCGCAAGCTCCGCGCCAAGGGTCTGGATTGGATCGTCGCCAACGACGTGTCCGCCGCAGGCGCGGGCTTCGACGGGGACACCAACATCGTGACTCTGCTGGGCGCGTCCGGCCAGGAGACGGCCCTGCCGATGCTCACCAAACGTGAAGCGGCGGAGCGCATCCTGGACACGCTCCGCCCCTGTTGATCTTCTCGGACGAGTCTCGCATCGCCCTGGAAAGTGTTTACTTCTTCGCCGCGCTCTTCTCGGCGTACAGTTTCTTCAGATCGGCGATCTGCTGCATGTGAAGTGCCCAGAGGGTCTTCTGCTTGGCGATCAGCGCGTGGCGCGTCGACCAGATCTGGCTGTTCTGCTGGTCCTCGCTCGCGGATTGAGCGCGCAGTTTCTGCAAGGCGGCTTTGTCGGCGGCGGTCTTGGCCGTCTTCTCGGCTGACGCGATCTGGGCCAGCGTCTGCGCGTGCTGCGCCCTGATCTTGGCCAGGTCTTGGTAGTTCTGCTGATACTGGGTGTTGGCCAGGCCGTTGTCGGAAGCGGTCTGCTTGTACTGCGCCTGCAACGCGGCGATCTGCTTGTCGAGACCGGCTGCGGCCGACTGCGCGTGGCCCGGCAGCGCCAGCAGGGCCAGCGGGAGCAGCAGGCAGAACAAACGAGTGCGACTGTTCATCATCATGGTGTATCCTCTCTTTCCTATGTGTTTGGTCGGACGGCGGCGGGACGGCAATAGTTCCCCATCGAAGTAGGGAAAGATGTTTGTGCCTCCCGGGGAGCGTGTGGACGCTCCATTATACAGCAAAACAGTCGTCTCATACCGGCATCTCTTAAAATAATGACAATCCTCGTCCCTGTCCCCCCGGATTTCTCCTTCGCCGAGACGCTGGCCGCCCACGGCTGGCGCGAACTCCTGCCGTTCACCTGGGACGAAGACGCCGGCGTTCTGGAGCGCGTTGAGAGACTGTCTGATGGGCGAGTCGCCCTGCTGTCGATCCGGGCCGCAGACCCGGACACAGTGGCCGTTTCGGCCTCGGAAGACACGCCCACATCGGCGGCAACGGCGCTTGTGCGCCGGATGCTGCAGCTGGACCTGCCGGTGGACCGCTTTCACGAGTTCTGCCGGGACCACCCCAAGCTCTGCCACGTCCCGGCCAGGCGCCAGGGCCGTCTGCTGGTCTGCCCGACGGTCTGGGAGGACTGCGTCAAGGTGATCTGCACGACCAACACGACCTGGACGCAGACCAAGGCCATGACGGCGCGTCTGGTCAACGCCTACGGCTCGCCCTGGCCGTCGGACCCGGCGCGACGCGCCTTCCCCACCCCCGCGCAGATCGCCGCCGCGCCGTTCGGCGAGTTCTGCGCGGCGGCCAGGCTCGGCTACCGCAACGCCGCCGTTTACAGCCTGGCTGTTGACATCGGCGAAGGCCGGACGGACCTGGAAACCCTCACGGACTCGTCTGTCGCAACGCCCGACTTATGGAAGAGGTTGCTGGCACTGCGCGGCGTCGGCCCCTACGCGGCGTCCTGCCTGATGATCTACCTGGGGCGCTACGGCCGGGTCAACGTCGATTCGTGGGCGCGCATGATGGTCACGCAGGAACTCGGACGTCCCGTGACGGACAAAGAGGTCCATGAATTCTTCGCTCCTTACGGCGACTGGCAGGCGCTGGCTTACCACTTCTACCCCTGGAAAGCGGAAGAGCCGGCGTGTTGAGGGCAGGGAATCGCCGACGACCGCTCGAACTTGGAGACCGGAAGGGGTAAGGGTGTGCCGCATCCCGAAAAAACGCCGTTGGGGAAGAAAAGCGGGTTTGCCTGGCTCTCGCGACTGCGCCGCGCGAACGCGCCACTGCCGCCCAGACCCTCCCCCAACGATCTCCTGGCCGAACTGACCGTTCTGGCCCAGAAGATCGCGGCCCATGCCACCCGTTTGCAGATCGGTGAGATCGTGACGCAGGCGCGGACTCTGCAAAATTCCCTGTCCCAGCCCACAGGCGCACCGGAATGGCAGGACTTCCTGCGGGAGTGCCTCCAGGCCGCCGTGGAGGCGACGCGCCTCTTCGCCACCCGTCACCCCCACCTCACGGAGCCGACCGACCCAGCGGTCATGCACTTCAGCCGGTTCTTGACGGCCCTCTTTCAGACGCTCGGCAACCTCCACGCCAAACTGACCGCCGAGCATCCGGCGGGTTCCACGGCGGGGATCGACGCCTACCGGAGCACTCTGCGTCAGATCAACCAGGCTTATCTCGGCGACGGTCGATAGAAACCCACTTGCTTGCGGAATTGGGTGTATAATGACTCGCCGCCGCTCGCGATCCGGCGCAGGAGTCTCCGTGTACGCCCAGATCATTGTCCAAATCGATGCGCCCATCGCCCGGCCGCTGACCTACCGAGTCCCGGAAACGACGGCGCTGGCCGTCGGCGACGCCGTCGTCGTTCCGTTCGGGGCGCAGCAGGCGGTCGGCTACGTCGTTGGGCTGGCGGACGACTGCCCCCCCGAGATCGCGGCGAAGGTCAAGCCCGTGTCGGCCCGCATCGAGGACGGCGCGGCGTTCGATGTGCCGCTGCTGGGACTCGCCCAGTGGGTCGCCGAGCAGACGCTGTGCGAGCTGCGGGACAGCCTGCGTTTGATCGCCCCGGACGTGATGGCGTCGCAGATACAGACCACCCTGCGGCTGGCCGACGACTGGGAGGCGCGTCTGGACGGGACCCGCTCGGAGACGCAGCGCCGGGTGGCGGCGGCTCTCGCCTCACTGGGCGGCGTCGCCGAGCCGTCGAAGGTCGCCCAGGCCGTCGGCGAGCCGAAGATCGGCCCGCCCGTCGCCGAGCTTCGCAAGAAAGGCGTGCTGACGGAGACGCGGACGGTCAAGAGGCCGCCGTCGCGGCGCAAGGTCGTGCGGGTGTTGCGCCTGTCCGTCGAGCCGGACGTCGCGGGGCAGGAGGCGACTCGCCTGGAGCGCGGCGGCGCGGCGCGGCAGGCGCGTCTGCTGCGGGCATTGGTCGAGGCCGAGGGTCAGCGCAGCCCGGCGCTGCCGTTCTCCGGCCTGGCCGTCGGCGCGAGCGCGAGCGCGGCGGCGCGCGCTCTGTCCGAGAAGGGCCTGGCCTGCTACATCGAGGCGCCGCAGAGGCGTGACCCGTTCCGATTTTTCGGTTTCGTCGACCAGACCCCGCCGCCGCTGACCGACGCGCAGGCCCGCGCGGCCCAGACCATCGGGCGGCACGTGATCGCCCAGGACGCGCGGACGCTGCTGCTGTACGGCGTGACCGGGTCGGGCAAGACGGAGGTCTATTTGGACGCCGTCGCGCAGACGCTGGCGCTGGGCCGGGGCGCGCTGGTCCTGCTGCCGGAGATCGGGCTGACCGCCCAGGTGCTGGACTTGTTCAAGGCGCGGCTGGGCGAGGAACAAGTCGCCGTGCTGCACTCGGCGCTGTCCCTGGGGGAGCGGCACGACGAATGGCGGCGCATCCGCGAGGGCGAGGCCCGCGTCGTGATCGGGGCGCGCTCCGCCGTCTTTGCGCCCGTCGCGGACTTAGGCCTGATCATCCTGGACGAAGAGCACGACGGCTCCTACAAGCAGGACACGATGCCCCGGTATCACGCGCGGGATGTCGCGCAGGAGCGCGCCCGATGGACCGGCGCTGCGGTCGTGCTCGGCAGCGCGACGCCGTCGCTGGAGAGCTTCTACAAAGCGGAAACGGGCGAATACGGACTGCTGACGCTGTCGGCGCGCATCGCCGACCGCCCGCTGCCGCCGGTCGAGGTCGTCGACCTGCGCGACGAGATGAAGCCGAGGGAGCGGCCCAAACGTCGCCCCAAGACCGACGAGCCTGCGCCCGAGCCGCCGCCGCCCAGCGTCCTCGGCGCGGCGCTGATCGCCGCGGTGGGCGACCGGCTGCCCCGACGCGAACAGACGATTCTGTTCCTCAACCGGCGCGGATTCGCCTCGTTTCTGCTGTGCCGGGACTGCGGGTTCACGTTCCGCTGCCCCAACTGCGACGTGTCCCTGACCTACCATCACGGCGCGGCGCTGCTGCAATGCCACCACTGCGACCACCGGCGGCGCGCGCCCGCCTCGTGTCCCAAGTGCGCGGGCCTGCGACTGCGCCCGTTCGGACTGGGGACCGAGCGCGTCGAGCAGGCCGTGACGCAGAACTTCCCCGCCGCGCGCGTGCTGCGCATGGACCGGGACACCATGGCGCGCAAAGGCGCGCATACCGACGCCCTACGGGCGTTCCGGCGCGGCGACTTCGACATCCTGGTCGGCACGCAGATGATCGCCAAGGGTCTGGACTTCCCGAATGTGACGCTGGTCGGCGTGGTCAGCGCCGACACGGCGCTGAACATCCCGGACTTCCGGTCGTCCGAGCGGGCGTTTCAACTGCTCACCCAGGTGGCCGGACGGGCCGGGCGCGGCCAGACGCCCGGCGTCGTGT
>CAXUCQ010000280.1:0-4619 GCA_964249295.1 uncultured Armatimonadales bacterium
GCGGGGGGTCATGAAGGAATAAACGCATTGGCATCGGTGACACTTCAGAACGTGTTCAAGCGCTACGACGGCCGCGTGACCGCCGTGGACGACCTGAGCCTCGACATCCGCGACCGGGAGTTCATGGTGCTCGTCGGCCCCTCCGGCTGCGGCAAGACCACGACCATGCGCATGGTCGCCGGCCTGGAGGAGATCACCGAGGGGCGCGTCATGATCGGCGAGCGCCTGGTCAACGACGTGTCGCCCAAGGACCGCGACATCGCCATGGTGTTCCAGAACTACGCCCTGTACCCGCACATGACCGTCTACGAGAACATGGCGTTCGGCCTGAAGCTGCGCAAGGTCCCCAAGGCCGACATCCAGCGGCGCGTCGATGACGCCGCCAAGCTGCTGGGCATCGAGGGGTACCTGCAGCGCAAGCCCAAGGCGCTGTCGGGCGGGCAGCGGCAGCGCGTCGCGCTGGGGCGGGCCATCGTGCGCGAGCCGCAGGTCTTTCTGATGGACGAGCCGCTGTCGAATCTGGACGCCAAATTGCGGGTGCAGACGCGGGCCGAACTCATCAAGCTGCACCGGCGATTGGGGATCACGACGATCTACGTCACGCACGACCAGGTGGAGGCGATGACGATGGGGGACCGGATCGCCGTCATGAAGGACGGCGTCCTGCAGCAGTGCGACGCGCCGATGGCGGTGTACGCGCACCCGGCCAACATGTTCGTGGCCGGCTTCATCGGCACGCCGTCGATGAACTTCGCGCCGGCGACGCTGCGCAAAGAGGGTGGCGGCTACATCGTCGACTGCGGGGCGTTTTCCGTCGCGGCCCCGCCGGAGCAGGAGGGACGGCTGGAGGACTACGTGGGCAAAGAGGTCGTCCTGGGCGTGCGGCCCGCCGACATCTTCGACAAAGGTCTCAAGAATCCCGTCGAGGCCGCGCCCGGCAACACCGTGCGCACCCAGGTGGACGTGTCGGAGCCGATGGGCGACACCGTGACGCTGTACCTGACGGCGGGCAAGCACTCGCTGGTGGCGACCATCGACGCCGAGACGGGGGCTAGGGACGGCCAGACGCTGGACGTCGTCTTCGACCTGACCAAGACGCACCTGTTCGACGCGCAGACCGAACAGGCCATTTACTAGACCTCTCGCGTCAGCCGCCCAGGACTGGAGTCCTGGGCTGCCGTGGAGAAGACTGCCCGAGGGTAAGGGCGCGAGAGGGTTCACTGACCTGTCCGGCGTCTGAGAGTGAACGCCCCGGCGGGGACGCCGTGAGGCTTCTGGGGAATTGTTGCGATGACCATGCGCTTGACGTTTATGTTGCTGTTTCTGCTATCCGGGGTCGTGCGGGCCGACACGCCCGGCGTCACGCTCCGCTTCCGCTACTGGGGGGACTTCAAGGAGATCGCCATCATCCAGGGGACCGTCCGGGCCTTCGAGCGTGACCACCCCGGCGTCACCGTGCATGGGGAGCGCGTGCCCGCCGGGGACGAGTACGTGCAGAAGCTGCTGGTCGAGCAGGCGGCGGGGCTGACCCCGGATGTCATCTTCTGCGCCGACAACTACGCCGCGTTCGCGGGCCGGGGCATGATGCTCGATCTCAGGCCCTATGTCGAGCGCGACCCGTCGGTCAAGCTGTCCGACTACTACCCGCAGATCGTCCACGCCTTCAGCAGCGGCAACAAGCTCTACGCCCTGCCCCGCGACATCGCGCCGGAGGGGCTGGTCTACTACAACAAGAAGCTCTTCGACCGGGCCGGCGTTCCGTACCCCGACGGCTCCTGGAGCTGGGACTATCAGCCCCACCCCGAGCGCGGGAACAAGGACTTCCTGACCGTCGCGCAGAAGCTGACCCGCCACGCCGCCGCCGTCAGCGACACGGTCTTCGGTTATTCCGCCGGGGACAACGGCTGGACGATGAACAACTTCGTCTTCTCGTCGGGCGGGGCGTTCGCGGACGACATCTTCAACCCGACGAAACTCCTGTACAACGACCCGCGCGTGGTCAAGGCGATCCAGCTCACGCAGGATCTGATGGGCAAGTACAACGTGTCGCCCTCGGCGGTGGACCTGGCCTCGTCCGGCGTGGGGCCGCACGAGCTGTTCGCGCAGGGCAAGGTTGCGATGTACGTCACGGGCATCTGGGAGGTGCCGCGCTTCCGCACGGAGATCAAGGACTTCGACTGGGACATCGCCGCCTTCCCCGCCGGGCCGACGGGCCTGCACGGCGTGGGGACGGGCTGGTCCGGCTACGGCATCACGACGGCCAGCAAGCACAAGCAGGACGCCTGGGAACTGGTCAAGTACCTGGCCGGACCCATCGGGCTGAGCAACCTCGCCCGGAGCGGCCTGGCGCAGCCGGCCATCGCCCGCCTGGCGGATTCGCCGCTGTGGCTGGACAAGGCGCGGCCACGGAACCGCGTGCTGACGACCCAGGAAGTCCCCTACGTCCATCTGGGCCTGATCAGCCCCAAGTGGACGGAGGTCAACGCGATCATCACACCGAAGCTGCAGCTGGTCTGGAACGGGACGATCACGGCGCAGCAGGCCGTGGGGCAGTTCATGCCGCCGGCGCAGGCCAAGCTCGACGAACTCAACCACCCGCCGTTCCACCCCCGGCTCAACTGGGGCGCCGGCATCGCCGCGATGCTGCTGCTCGTCCTGCTGCTCGTCGGCTGGATCTACCAGGGGGTGCGGCAGGATGCACGCGCGGGCCGGAGGGTCGGCACCCGCGAAGAAGCGCGGGCGGGCGTGGCGTTCATCTCGCCCTGGCTGATCGGCGCGGTCGTGTTCCTGCTCGGGCCGATGCTGGTGTCGCTGCTGCTGGCGTTCTCGTCCTGGGACATGATCTCGCCCGCGCGGTGGGTCGGCGGGGGCAACTTCGTCGAGATGGCCCACGACGACCGGTTCTGGAAGAGCCTGTCCGTCACGCTGCTGTACACGCTGTTCTCGGTGCCGCTGGGCGTCGCTGGGTCGCTGGCGCTGGCCCTGCTGCTGAACACCAAGATCCGGGGTCAGTCGGTCTTCCGCACGCTGTTTTATTTGCCCGCCGTCGCTTCGGCGGTCGCCGCGTCCCTGATCTGGCTGCGGCTGTTCAACCCGGAGAGCGGCCTGCTCAACTACATCCTGGGCGCGCTGCACCTGAACCCCGTGATGCACGCGCTGGGGCTGACCGATCCCAGCAAGGGGTACGTCAACTGGCTCGGGTCGGAGAAGACGGCCCTGGGCAGCCTGGTCATCATGAGCCTGTGGGGCATCGGCGGCGGCATGGTGATCTATCTGGCCGGCCTGCAGGGCATCCCGCAGTCCTACTACGAGGCCGCCGAGATCGACGGGGCGTCGGTCTGGCAGCGGTTCCGGCACGTGACCCTGCCGCTGCTGACGCCGACGATCTTTTTCACGCTGATCATGGGCATCATCGGGTCGTTCCAGGTCTTCACGCAGGGGTTCGTGATGACGCAGGGCGGGCCGAACAACGCGACTTTGTTCTACGTGCTGTATCTGTACCAGAACGCATTCCAGTTTCTGAAGATGGGCTACGCGAGCGCGCTGGCCTGGGTGCTGTTTCTGATCATCCTAGCCTTCACCGCCGTGCAGATGAAGATGTCGGGCTGGGTGCATTATGAAGGCGAGGCAAAATAAGTGAGCAACACTCTGACGAACCGCTCTCACGGCCCTGTGGAGACCGGGCGGGGCGTCGCCCCGCCGTCCGCCCCCCCGCTTAAAGCCGGGGGCGTGGTTGCGCGCGTGGCCGCCGGCAACAGGCGGGCGGCGCTGGGCCTGTTCCTGCTCGCCTGCGCGGGCGCGGCGCTGACCCTGGTCCCGTTCTACCTGATGGTCGTGCTGTCGCTGAAGACCGACGCCGAGGTGGCGCAAAGCCCGTGGGCGCTGCCCCATGTGCCGCAGTGGGTCAACTACGTCCGCACTTGGACGCTGGAAGGCACGGACGTCACGTTCGCGGACTTCTTCCGCAACACGCTGACCATCGCCGTGCTGTCCACGCTGGGGACCGTGCTGTCGTCGAGCTTCGTGGCGTTCGGCTTCTCGCGGCTGCGCTTCCCTGGGCGGGACCGCCTGTTCGCGCTGCTGCTGGCGACGATGATGCTGCCGGGGATCGTGACGCTGATCCCGTCCTACATCGGCTTCCGCTACCTGCACTGGATCGACACGCTGTACCCGCTGATCGTGCCGGCGTTCTTCGCGGCGGCGTTCAACGTGTTCCTGCTGCGCCAGTTCTTCCTGACGCTGCCGCGCGAGCTGGATGAGGCGGCGATTTTAGATGGGGCGAGCTACTTCCAGGTCTACTGGCACGTGCTGCTGCCGCTGTGCCGCCCTGCGCTGGTGACGGTCGGCCTGTTCGCGTTCATCTACGCCTGGAAGGACCTGATGGCGCCGCTGATCTACCTGAACTCGCCGGAGAAACAGACGCTGGAACTGGGGCTGCGGACGTTCCAGACCATCCACGGGACGGAATGGAACCTGCTGATGGCGGGATCGGTGATCGTCCTGATCCCGCTGCTGGTGCTGTTCTTTGCCGGGCAGCGCTACTTCGTTCAGGGCATCGTGATGTCCGGCCTGAAGGACTAAAGCTCAGCCCGGCTGCATCAGTCGTGACGGCGCGGGGC
>CAXUCQ010000281.1:0-4606 GCA_964249295.1 uncultured Armatimonadales bacterium
GTCCGCGACCACACCGAGGCGTCCCTGCGCCGCCTGGGCGTCGAGGCCCTGGACCTGACCCAGCTGCACTGCGTCCCGCCCGAAGTTCTACAGGCGGGCGAGGTCTTCGACTGGCTGCGCGAGCTGCAGACGGAGGGCAAGATCCGGCGCTTCGGCGCGAGCGTCGAGTCGATGGACGAGGCGCAGACCTGTCTGGGGCAAGAGGGCTTGGCGTCACTCCAGATCATCTTCAACATCTTCCGCCAGAAGCCGATCACGGCGCTGTTCGACCGGGCCGCGCGGCAGGGGGTCGCGCTGATCGTCCGCCTGCCGCTCGCCAGCGGCCTGCTTTCGGGCAAATACACCCAGGACACGCAGTTCGCGCCAGGCGACCACCGCACCTACAACCGCAACGGCGAGGCGTTCAACGTCGGCGAGACCTTCGCGGGCCTGCCGTTCACATTGGGCGTGGAACTGGCCGACGCGCTCAAGCCCCTCGTCCCCGACGGCCTTTCGATGGCGCAGACGGCCTTGCGCTGGTGCCTGGACTTTCCGGCGGTCACGGCCATCATCCCCGGCGCCAAGAACTCCGCCATGGCCCAGGCCAACGCGGCGGTCAGCGACCTGCCCCCGCTCCCGCCCGCGCTGCACGATGCCCTGTCCCAGTTCTACCGGGAGCGCGTCGCCAGCCACATCCGGGGGCCATATTGAACCGTGTGGGCATGGCGGCCGTTGACGGCGTATGCCTGTGGTACGTCCCAAGGCAATGCTGATAAGCTGCTTCATCCGTGAGCAGCCTGATCTAATCAGAATGGGTGCGCCCCGAAACGGCGATCAGCCTCTGACTAGTGCTCCTGCCACACAGTCTTAACGATGCAAAAGCGGACAGGACGCTACCGCGACAGGATTCCATCAACCTGTTTCAGATCAGCCTCGGTCAGCAGCCAGTCGGCAGCGGCGGCATTACTCTGAATCTGGCCAGGCTTGGTCGCCCCGGCGATGACCGAAGCGACGGCCTTGCGGGTCAGCAGCCAGGAGAAGGCCAGTTCGAGGATGGTATGGCCGCGCGACTCGGCGAACCCGATCAGCGCCTCGACAGTGGCGAGATTGCTCTCGGTGAGCAGGTCGGCGAAGCGGCCCTCGGACTGGATGCGGGCGCCTTCGGGCAGGGGCCGGCCCTGCCGGTACTTGCCCGAAAGCAGGCCGCTGGCGAGCGGGAAGTAGGGCAGAAAGGCGACACCGAGCCGTTCGCATTCGGGGAGAACTTCGGCCTCGGGTTCGCGCTGCAGCAGGCTGTAGTCGTTCTGGACGCTGACAAAGCGCACCCCGCCCGACTTGACGGCTGATTCGGCGTCGCGGAGCTGTGCGGCGGAGAAGTTGGAGCAGCCGACCTCGCGGACCTTCCCGGCCTGCACGAGTCCGTTCAGAGCGCCGAGCGTGTCGGCGATGGGCGTCGCGTCGTCGGGACGGTGCAGTTGGTACAGGTCGATGCGGTCGGTGTTCAGGCGGCGCAGGCTGTCCTCAACGGCACGCCGGATGTAGTCGGGCCGGGCGCCGCCGGGGCGCTGCTCATCAATCGGGATGCCGAACTTGGAGGCCAGCACGACGCGGTCGCGGCGCGGGCCGAGGGCTTGGCCCAGAAACACCTCGCTCTGGGTGCCGCCATAGATGTCGGCGGTGTCGAAGAAGTTGACGCCGGTATCGAAGGCGGCGTCGACGACATCCTTAGTGGCTTCGGCGTCGATGTTCCAGCCGAAGTTGTTGCAGCCCAGCCCGACCACCGAAACGTCCAGCGATCCGATCTTCCGTGTCTCCATGCGATGCCCTCCCCTACCCCTAGAACCGGCTCCTCGGCCTATGCTCTCTCAATGCCGTGAACGACGGCGCGGTTCCACGCCCTGTCACTCCATGACGGCTTCGACCTGGACGGCCGCTCCGGGGCGGCGCAGCAGCAGCACGGCGGGGAGGGTGATCAGGTTGACGACCAGCATGACCAGGAAAGCGTCGTTGTAGCTCATCGTCATCGCCTGACGCATCAGGCCCTGCTCCATCAGGCGCAGCGCGCCTGACTGGGCGTCCGCCGCGCCCATGCCGTGCGCCGCCAACCCGCCGGCCAGCATCTGCAGTCGCTCGGTGAAGACGCCGTTTCCGGCCGCGTAGTGGGTGAGCAGATCGACCCGGTGCAGTTGGATGTGGTTCTGGACGAACGTCGCCAGGAGGGCGATGCCGAACGAGCCGCCGAGCTGACGCGACAGACTGAGCAGGCCCGACGCCTGCTGGAGTTCGCTCTTTTTGAGACTGGCGAACGCGGCCTGGTTGATCGGGACGAACAGGAAGCCCGTCCCCAGCCCCCGGAGCAGCAGCGCCGCCGTCGTGTCCGCCGTGCCGGACTCGGACGACAGGTGGCCCAGCTGCCACATCGAGGCCATCGTCACGACCGTCCCGAACACGATGATCCAGCGGATGTCGACGACAGGCTTGGGACGGTTCAGCAAGGCCCCGCAGACGAGGATGCTGAGGCCCGTCGCGATGCCGCCGGGCAGCAGGGCCAGGCCGGTCTGCATGGACGTGAAGCCCAGCACCGTCTGCGCGAGCAGCGGGAACAGGTACGTGCCGCCGTAGATGCCGAAGCCGAGTACGACGAACAGGAACAGGCACGCCGAGAGAGTCTTGTTGTGGAGCACGCGGAGGTTGATCACGGGCGCCGGGTTGCGGCGCGACAACTGCCACCAGACCAGCGCCGCCAGCGAGACCGCCGAGATGACCGCCAGGGTCGAAATGAGCCGATCCTGGAACCAGTCGTTGCGCTCGCCCTCTTCCAGCACGTACTGCATCGTCCCCAGGCCCGCCGCCAGCAGCCCGATCCCCAGCCAGTCCACGCTCCCCGACCGGCTCGGCGCTTCCGTGTCGTGCAGGAACGTCATCACGAAGAACACGGCCAGGAGGCCGATGGGGACGTTGATCAGAAAGCACCAGTTCCAGGTGTAGTTGTCCGTGATGTAGCCGCCCAGAGTCGGCCCGAGCGTCGGCGCGACCGTCAGGCTCATCATGAAGATGGACTGCACGATGCCCTGCTCGCTCTTGGGGAAGACCTGCACCAGCGTCGCCTGCGACGTGGACAGCAGGGCCGCGCCGCCCGCCCCCTGCAGGATGCGCCAGAAGACGATCTCCTGGAGGCTGTGGCTCGTGCCGCAGAAGAACGACGCCACGATGAACAACAGGATCGAGGCCGTCAGATACCGCTTGCGCCCGAAGCGCAGGGTCAGGAACGCGGTCATCGGCAGAAAGATGACGTTGCTGAGGATGTAGCCCGTCACGACCCAGCCGATCTCCTCGCCCGTCGCGCCCAGATTGCCCGCCATCTGCGGCAGGGCGACATTGACGATGGTCGTGTCCAGCACCTGCAGAATGGCCGCCGTGATCAGGCCGACCAGGATGAACCAGCGGAACGGGTTGATCTGCTCGCCGGGATGAGCGAGCGCCGCCTGGGTCTGGCCCGCCGGAAACTCCTGCGGCTGCCCATCGAGCTGCTCCAGTGCGACCGCGTCATCGCGGAGGGTTGTGGTAGACATGGCGATTCCTTACGGGCGAAGCCCGGTGAAGAACACGTCGGTGATGGCTCCGGCGACCTGGCCGGGCGTGGCCTGCCCGGAGGCGACGAGGCCCTCATAGGAGGCGTCAGAGACCAGGCCGAGCAGCATCTGCACGATCAGGCGGCTGGGCAGATCGGCGCGCACCTCGCCGGCGGCCTGCGCCGACTGGACGATCTGCGCCAGCGTGTCGGCGCGGCGCTCAAAGGCGCGCTGGTAGTCGGGGTGGGATTTCAGCGGCATCAGCGAGAGGCGCGCTTTGACGAACGCCGCGTAGGCGGGCCGGAAACGGCTTTCCAGCATCCAGCGCACGACCCGTTTCAGCCTTTCCACGGGCGCCAGGGCCGGGTCGATGGCTTCGATGGCCTCGATCCCCTGTTCCATCAGCGTCAGGACGGCGCGCAGCGCGATGTCTTCCTTGGAGGCGAAGTGGTGGTACAGCGTCTGGCGGGAGATGCCGACTCGCGCGGCCAATCCCTCCATGGTCAGCGCGTCATAGCCCTGCTCCACGATCAGGGCGAAGGCGGCCTGCAGGATGGCCTCGCCCCGCGCCTGCCGCTGCCGTTGCCGCAGTCCATTCCGCTCGGCGTCCCCTGTCGGCGCGGCGTGCTTTGTCTCGAGTCCCGTTGCCACAACAAAAGTTTACATACTTGTCAAACATTTGTCAAGGGTGTCTAAGATATCTGCGTCGGCGCAGGGTGGAAGCCCGCGTTGGGGCGGTCTGCGGCCAAGCGCCCGCCGTGTGCGAGGGGAAAGCCTTCGTAGGGGCGCATCGCAATGCGCCCTCTTTTCTTCTGCCTTTTCTTCTGCCTTTTCTTCTGCCTTCTCTGCTGCCTTCTCTGCTGCCTTCTCTTCTGCCTTCTCTGCCATCTTCGCGTCCGCAGGACGCTTGGCGTCTTCGCCGCCCAGACGTGGGTTTCCAACCTGCGTCCCTTGTTGCAATCCCCTCCCCCGGCGGGCTATAATCAGTCGGCGCGGGACGCGAGCAAGGGCCGAGGAGGGGCGGACGGAACTCAGGCTGACAGGGACGGTGGGGC
>CAXUCQ010000282.1:0-4606 GCA_964249295.1 uncultured Armatimonadales bacterium
ATGCCGAACGCGAATCCGAAGAACAACCCCGACACCAGCCCCACCCGCCCCGGCAGCAGTTCCTGGGCGTAGACGATGATGGCCGAGAACGCCGACGCCAGGATGAACCCGATGATGACGCTCAAAACGCCCGTCATCAGCAGCCCCGCGTGGGGCAGCAGCAGCGAGAACGGCAGCACGCCCAGGATGGACACCCAGATCACCGCCTTGCGCCCGATGCGGTCCCCGACCGGCCCGCCGATGAACGTGCCGAGCGCCACCGCGCCCAGGAACACGAACAGGTGGATTTGCGCGTCCTGCACCGAGACGTGGAACCTGTGCATCAGAAAGAACGTGTAGTAGCTCGTGATGCTGGTCAGGTAGAAATATTTCGAGAAGACCAGCAGCAGCAGAACGGCCAAGGCCCCGGCGACGCGCCGGGGCGGCAGGCCGGCGTCAGCGGCCTTGGCCGGACCCGCAGACCGGCGCGCGGCCAGACGCGCCCGGTACCACGTCCCGACGCGGGCCAGGATCAGCATGGCGAGCAGCGCGGCCAGCGAGAACGACGCCAGCGAGTGCTGCCCGCGCGGGACCACGATAAAGGCCGCCAGCAGCGGCCCCATCGACGAGCCGGCGTTGCCGCCGACCTGGAACAAGGACTGCGCCAGCCCGTGCCGCCCGCCGGACGCCGCCCGCGCCATGCGCGACGACTCCGGGTGGAACACAGCCGATCCCAGGCCCACCAGCGCGGACGCGGCCAGGATGACGCCGAACGACGGCGCATAGGCCAGCAGGATCAGGCCGACCAGGGTGAACGCCATGCCCGCGACCAGCGAATACGGCAGCGGGCGCTTGTCCGTGAACAGGCCGACGAACGGCTGCAGCAGCGACGCCGTGAGCTGCGTCGTCAGCGTGATCAGCCCGACCTGCGTGAACGACAGCCGGAAGGACGCTTTAAGGATCGGGTAGACGGCGGGCAGCAGCGACTGCGCCATGTCGTTGAGGAAGTGGCACACACTGAGCGCGCCGAGCACGGCGAACGCGGTCTCCGCGCCTTGGGGCGCGGCGGCAGGCACAAGGGTCGGCATCGGCCCGTCGCGTGTCGAGGCCGGCGTCATGGTGGGTGATTTCACAGTCTAATTTCTCGCGGACGGGAGTGGCGGCGGAGCGACCTCGAGGGGGCGCTCTTTGACAGTGTCCGGCGATTATTATACCTGGACCCACCCCATTCCGGCACCGGCCACCGCCGCCTCAGCCCTTGCTGAGCTGCACGCCGCAGAGGATGTCCAGGGCCGTGACGCCGACCACGGCCCCGATAGCCGCCCAGACGTTGCCGCGCTTGGGGTTGTCCGCCCCCAGCGCCGAGGCCAGCGTGGCGAGGTCGAGCGCGTCGCCACCCACCCGCGCCCAGATCCACCCGACCGGCCTGGGCTGCGACAGGACGCCGACACCCGCCGTCATCTCGCGCACGCCGTAGGCGCGCAGCAACCCTGTGTGCTGCGCCATGCCCAATGTGTCGCCCAGGTGTTCCGGCGCTACCGCCTCGTACAAGCCCAGGCCGAGGCTGAACCACCCCAGAAAATTCGCCAACTTTTCCCCGTTCATAGTCGTCTCGATGCTCCTCTCCACTGTGCCGAGCGGCAAGCTCGCTTTGGTCTGTTGTTCCGCCGGAGCCGGGCCTGGGAAACCTCCTTGGCCTACATTTGGTGTCGGAAGTGGCGTATGTCCAGGCGCTGAAGGGTCTGTCTGGGAGGCGCTGCCCCGCGAGCCGGCTCAGCGAGCCGGGTGGCATCAGGCGCGACCCGATGGGGGGTCATCACAGCCGCGCTCCATGCTGTTTGAGCAAGGGGATCAGTTGTGGGTCGGGACGCCTCGCCCCGGCGGCGATCCGCAGGGCAGTCTCGCCACCGTGGCCGCGCAGATTCGGGTCGGCCCCATGGGTCAACAGCAGCCGCGTGATCGCGATGTTTCGGAACACACAGGCGTTCATCAGAGGCGTGTCCCCGCTGGAGTCCCGTGTGTTCACGTCAGCGCCTCGGGCGATCAGCAGCCGCGCGACGTCCGCGCGCCCCATGACGGAGGCCGACTGCAGCGCCTCGGCTCTGCACCCTGCGTCCGCGCCACGGTCCAAAAACGCCTTCACCCAGTCCAACCGCCCCTGCGCTGTCGCAAAAAACAAGACGCAGCTCCCGCGCCAATCGCGCCCGTTGACGGCCGCCCCTCGCTTCAGCAGGGCTGTCACAAGTCTGTCGCTCCGCTCTTCATCCCCGTCGAACACGACCGCAGAGGTCAAGACCGGCTCCCATTCCTCGGCTCGATCCAGATCGTCCTCTTTGGCGGCGTCAGGATGTCGTAAACGCACATAGAGGGTCGGCGGTGTGCGGTAATGGTCCCGCGTATTCGGATCGGCGCCTTGGGCCAGCGCGGCGATGGCCCCGTCTTCATCGTGGGCGTGCAGCGCCGCCACGAGACGCGCGTTGAGCCGCGCCTGACGGGCGACCGGCCGCTGGTACCAGACCGTCAGCACGAGCAGAGGCGGCAGAGATAGCAGAAGCGGCAGAAACCGCCGCAGGCTGGAAGACACAGTGGCAGTAGGCATAGTCTCTCAAACGGAACTTCCGCAAAAGCGGTCCGCGGCGACAAACGCTTCCGCGCGAGTGCAGAGGACTTCGGCCCCCAAAACGCCAATCTTACCTGCATGACAACCCCGCCTCCCTACCCGCCCGCGCGCCGGGCCGACCAGACGGACGACTATCACGGCACCCAAGTCGCCGACCCGTACCGCTGGCTTGAAGATCCAGACGCGCCCGAGACGCGCGCCTGGGTCGAGGCCGAGAACCGGGTGACGGAGGATCATCTCAGCGCCGTCCCCGGACGCGACGCGCTCCGCGAACGGCTGACGCGGCTCTGGGACTACGAACGGTACGGCGTCCCGTTCCGCGAAGGCGGGCGGTACTTCTTCGCCAAAAACGACGGCTTGCAGAACCAGAGCGTCTGGTACGTCGCCCCGACACTCGATGACTCGCCGCGCGTCCTGCTCGACCCGAACGCGCTGTCGGCGGACGGCACAATCGCGCTGTCCGGGCTGTCCGTCAGCCGGGACGGGCGCTGGCTCGCCTACGGCCTGTCGTCGGGCGGGTCGGACTGGCAGGAGTGGCGCGTCCGCGACGTCGAGACGGGCGAGGACCTGCCGGATCGGATCGAGTGGGTCAAGTTCTCCGGCGCGTCCTGGGCGCACGACGGCCTGGGCTTCTATTACAGCCGCTACGACGCGCCGCCGCCCGGCGCGGCCTTGCAGCAGGCGAACCGCTTCCAGAAACTGTTCTTTCATAAGCTGGGCGACGCACAGGCGGACGACGCACTGATCTATGAGCGGCCCGACGAACCCGAATGGGGCTTCCGGGGCGGCGTCACCGAGGACGGCCGGTATCTGATCGTCAGCGTCTGGGTCGGCACGGACAGCCGGAACCGCGTGTTTTACCAAGATTTGGCCACGCCGGACGCCCCCATCGTCCCGCTGCTGGACCGCTTCGACGCCCGCTACTCGTTTGTGGGCAATGACGGGTCCGTCCTCTGGTTCCGCACGGACAGCAACGCCGCGCGCGGGCGCGTGATCGCCGTGGACGCGCGCCGCCCGGAGCCGGAAGGCTGGCGGGAGGTCATCCCCGAGTCCGCCGACACGCTGGAAAGCGTCGGCGTTGTGGGCGAACGCTTCCTGGCGTCGTACCTGCAGGACGCGCAGACGCGGGTGAAGGTCTTCGCCCTCGATGGGACCTACGAGCGCGACGTGGATCTGCCGGGCATCGGCAGCGCGGGGGGCTTCGGCGGGCGGCGCGAGGACGCCGAAACGTTCTACTCGTTCACCAGTTTCACGACGCCCGCGACGGTCTACCGCTACGACATCGCCGCGGGCCGGAGCAGCCTTTATCGCAGGCCCGACGTGGACTTCGACCCCGGCGGCTATGAAACGCGGCAGGTCTTCTACGACAGCAAAGACGGCACGCGCATGCCGATGTTTCTGGTCCACCGCCGAGGGCTGGCGCGGGACGGCACGCACCCGGCGGTGCTGTACGGCTACGGCGGCTTCGACGCTTCCCTGACGCCCAGTTTCAGCGTCGCCAACCTGGTCTGGCTGGAGCGGGGCGGCGTTTATGCCGTGCCGAACCTGCGCGGCGGCGGCGAGTACGGCAAAGACTGGCACGAGGCGGGCATGAAGGACAGAAAGCAGAACGTCTTCGACGACTTCATCGCGGCGGCGGAGTGGCTGATCGGGAATGGGTACACGTCGCCTGCCCGCCTGGCGATCTCCGGCGCCAGCAACGGCGGCCTGCTGGTCGGCGCGTGCCTGACGCAGCGGCCCGAGTTGTTCGGCGCGGCCCTGCCGGCGGTGGGCGTGCTGGACATGCTGCGCTTCCACCGGTTCACCATCGGCTGGGCGTGGGTGCCGGAGTACGGCTCGTCCGACGACCCCGCCGACTTCCCCGCCCTGTACGCCTACTCCCCGCTGCACGCTCTCAGGCCCGGCACGGCCTACCCCGCGACGCTGATCACGACCGGCGACCATGACGACCGCGTGGTCCCGGCGCACTCGTTCAAGTTCGCCGCCGCCCTGCAGGCCGCGCAGGGC
>CAXUCQ010000283.1:0-4560 GCA_964249295.1 uncultured Armatimonadales bacterium
GGCCTGGCGCGCGACGGCGGCCCGCGCGCAGGCTCAGGCCGCGCTGGACGCGCAGGGCGTCGCGCGCCAGGCCCTGCTGCAAGAGTCCTACGAGGCCAGCGGCAGCCTGCGCGTGCTGAACGAGGCCCGCGCGGCGGCCTTGGAGGCGATCCACAAGAACGAACTGCGCGAGGCCCGGCTGGGCGCGCAGCGCGACGGCCTGGCGGCGCGTCTGTGGCAGGACTACGAGATCAGCCGCCAAGCCGCGCTGGCGCTGCCCGAAGACCCGGAAGTGGGCGACGGCACGCCGCAGGAGGTCGGGCGTCTGCGGCGCGAGCTGCGCGCGATGGGCGATGTCAACGTCGGCGCCCTGGAAGAGTGGGAGCAGACCCGGACCCGGCACGAGTTTTTGACAAGTCAGCGGGCCGACTTGGACGAGGCGCGGGCCAAACTTGCCGACGGCATCAAGGAGATCGACGCTTCGACGCGCGGCGTCTTCCTGGACACGTTCCACGCCGTCGGCGCGGCCTTCGCCGAGATCTTCGGGCGCTTGTTCGGCGGCGGCAAGACCGAACTGCTGCTGACGGACCCGGACGACATCCTGGAAACGGGCGTGGACATCCTGGTGCAGCCGCCGGGCAAGAAGCGCCAGCCTCTGGCCCTGCTGTCGGGCGGCGAGCGGGCGCTGACCGCCGCCGCGCTGCTGTTCGCCTTCCTCAAAGTCAAGCCCAGCCCCTTCTGCGTGCTGGACGAGGTCGACGCCCCGCTGGACGGCGCGAACGTCGAGCGCTTCGCCGACCTGCTGCGCGAGTTCGGGCAGCGCTCGCAGTTCATCATCATCACGCACAACCCGACCACGATGGAGGCCGCGCCGGTCTGGTACGGCGTGACCATGCGCGAGCCGGGCGTCTCGCACGTCCTGTCGATGCAGGTGCCGCAGACGGCGGAGGCCGACGAGACCCCGCGCAACGGGCGGCGGGCCGTGGCGGCGGTACAATAGCGTCGGAAAAAGGCAAGCCATGGCTCTCACTCTGGACATCCCTGCGGACGTTGCGGAAGATAAGGCGAGAGACAACAATAACATGGAAAAAAGAAAACTCGGCCCACGCCTCGCTCCATTCATCCCACTGCTGACTCCCATCCTGACACCTTTTGTGTTCTTCCTGGCGTTCCATGTCAGTCACAAAGCTTTATTCTTTTTCGTGGTGGGATATGCGGCCCTTCTGCTCGGCCTTCTCATCTGTGTCGTCTGGAACGACAGGAAAAAATCTGAAACGGCGACCGGAAGTGTACGACTTCCTGCCGATCCAGAAAGGTGAAACACGGTGACAAGTTCGCAGCTCTGCTCCCTTTGGGTTTTGTGTGGGGTCTTCGTCGCCCTAAGCGTTCTGGCGTTCTGCGGCCTTCCTCCCGTGCGTGAGGGGCGGATTGATCGGCGGGTATGGCATCTCTATGGATGGGGGTTGCTCTGTTTAGCGGCCACTGTGGCCCTGATGATCGTCGGCTTCTCCCGTCACTGGGCGGTGTTGTTGGTCGGCGCGATGGTCCCTCTGGTCGGTGCATCTACTCTTCTTGGCCTTGCCTTGGACCGGCTCATAAAAATTGTGCGGCGGGAGACTTAGCCGATCCCCGTAAGTTGACACCACCGTCGGGTGAATGCCGGAGCCAAACTCTTGCCCTGGCGGCGGTGTGGGTGTTCTGTCGGCCTGTCGATGCCCAAAGATAGGTCTCTCGGAGGGATTGTCATGACCACACGCAGACTCATGGCGGGGCCGGCGCTGCTCGCGGCGATGACCTTGTGCCTGCTCCTCGGCAGCGGCGGGCGGCGCGGGGGCGCGTGGGCGCAGTCGGCCATCCCCGGCCCGCCCAAGCCCGGCTACCGGCCCGTCTTCCGCCAGGACTTCACCCGGATGAAGACGCTGGCCGTCGCCCCGCACGAGATGGGACGGGGGACGTGGATCGCCCACACGCCCTCCTACCAGGACTGGTTCACCTTCCAGGACCCAGGCGCGGACTTCCACCCGTTCGGTCTGGGCGGCGGCTGCCTCACTATCCGCGTGCAGAAGGACGGCAACGACCCGCACGGCTGGTTCGGCGGGTACAGCGGCGGGCTGCTCTCGTCCATGGACGGACACGGACGCGGCTTCGCCCAGCAGTACGGCTACTTCGAGGCGTCTATGCAGACGCCGGGGACGCCCAACACCTGGCCCGGCTTCTGGCTCCTCGACGCGCCGACGCTCACGGACAAGACGCTGCCGGACGGCGCGGAGATCGACATCACGGAGTCCTACGGCAACTACGGCACCGGACCCGGCCAGAAGCCCCCCGGCGACCCCGACCAGGACGGCCTGGCCTGGCACGACTGGGGCCACAACGGCACGCCCACCAGGAGCGCGGGCATTTTCGTCCGCAAGCCGGGCCTGAGCGCCGGCTTCCACGCCTACGGCGTGGACGTCGAGCCGGACGCGATCACCTGGTACCTGGACCGGAAGCCGGTCTGGCGGGTCCCCGCCTTCCCGGCGGCCCGCCGTCCCCTGTTCGTCCTGCTCAACCTGGCGCTAGGCGGCGGCACCCACAACCGCGCGGACGGCAAGGACTACGACTGGTCCCTGACCCCCGACCCCTCGGACCTGCGGGTGAGATACGTCGCTGTCTGGGCCAGCCCCAACAGCCCCGGCTACCAGGGGAAGCCCCCCGCGCCGACCGGGGCCGCCGCCGTGCCGGGCGACCGCAAGGCCATGCTGACGTGGGCGGCGGGCGGCACCGGCAGCCGCGTCTACCGGGGCCTGACGCCCGGCGGCGAGGGGACAAGGCCGGTCGCCGCCGGGGTGACGGGCCTGTCCTACCTCGACACCGGGCTGACGAACGGGAAGACCTATTTCTACCGCGTCGCCGCCACCAACGCCGCCGGGGAAGGCCCCCGCTCGGCGGAGGTGCGCGTCACGCCCGGCCCCGCCCGCGCCGCCGCCGCGACCTTCGTCAAGACCGACACGGCGACCCAGGGGGACTGGCAGGGCGTGTACGGCGCCGACGGCTTCGATGTGATCGGCGACTCGGCGCACCTGCCGCCCTACGCCGCCGTGACCGCCTCGACGGAGCAGACCTTCACGTGGGGGCCGACGTCCGACGTCCGCGCGCTGCAAAAGGCGTCCCGCCCCGCCGGCCGGATCGCGTCCGAGCTGCACGCCGACTCCCGCGAGACGCTCGACCTCGATCTGACCGACGGCGGGACGCACCGGGTCAGCCTGTACTTCCTCGACTACGACCACAAGGGCGAGGTGGACGCGGTGCAGATCCGGGACGCCACGTTCGGGGACGTGCTGGACGCCCGCGCGTTCTCGTCCTTCTCGTCGGGCCAGTACGGCGTCTGGGATCTGCGGGGCCACGTCCTGATCACGGTCCGCAACGCCGCGCCCGGCGCCCCCAACTCCCAGGCCACCGTCAGCGGCCTGTTCTTCGGGCGATAGAGGCGGCGGGCAGGGGCGCAGCCGCGCTCAGTGGGGCCGGCCGGCGTCTCGTGTGTTCCCCGGCGGCGCGGTGAGCGTGTTCGGTCGACCCCCCAGCCTCTGAACTCTGCGTCCTCTCAGAACTGCTGCAGCGGCGGACTCGGAACGCGGAGCGGCTACCAAAAACACGCGCCTTACCCGCCCCGGTTCCCGGACAAACGCCCGCTTGCGACTTTTTTCACAATGGCCCCGCTTTTTGTTGACAAGCCGGACGGTGAAATGTATAATGATGCTGACGAAACAGCCTTTCCTGGAAAGTCTCTGAAGGGGGGCGACGATGGCAAGCATCTGGTACCTGCTCGTGGCGGGCGCGACCATGGGGACTCTGGCCCTGCTGGCGTTTCTGTGGGGCGTCAAGAACGGCGCGTTCGAGAACGCCGAGGACGCCAAGTACATCGTGTTCCGCGACGAGGAAGACGATGACGACTAATCGATGACGAAGATCAAGGTACGCCATGGCCGTTAACTACGACCGCGAGAAGCAGGAGCTGACGCGGCGCAACTTTCTGTCCCTCGCCAGCAACACCGGCCTCGCCGTCGGGGTCGGGGCGTTCGCGTTGTACGTGTGCGGCAAGTTCTTCTGGCCCAACGTCGCCTACGGGCCGCCGTCCAAGTTCTCCATCGGCAAGCCGACCAACTTCCCCGACGGGGCCAAGCAGAACATCGCCGACCAGAAGGTGTCGATCATCCGGCACGGCAACAAGATCGGCGCGATCTCCATGGTCTGCCAGCACCTCGGGTGTACGGTCGCGGCGTCGGGAACGGGCTACGACTGCCCCTGCCACGGCTCCAAGTACGACGACATGGGCAACGTCACGCACGGACCGGCGCTGGTGCAGTTGTTCTGGTTCGACATCAGCCTGACGCCCTCCGGCGACCTGCAGGTCGACAAGAGCAAAAAGTTCCAGGATCCGCTGGGCCACTATTACACGGTCGCGTGAGAAGTCTTTTTCGGGCGAGGGGCTGAAAAAGGGCGAGGGGATCTCGCCCCTACGAATTGTTTGCCGTCCGGGGTAGGGGCGGGGTTCCCCCGCCCCGAGCCAACCCGCCCTCGGGCAAAAGGTTCACCCACAAG
>CAXUCQ010000284.1:0-4553 GCA_964249295.1 uncultured Armatimonadales bacterium
GGGCAGATGTACGGGCCTTCCAGGTGGATGCCCAGGAGGCGCGATTCGTCGTCGTTGCGCGACCGCTCCATCACCGACACGACGCTCTGGATGGCCCGGTCCGTGTCGGCGCGGGACGCCGTCAGGGTCGTGGCGAGCAGCCCCGTCGTCCCAAACCGCGCGTGGGTGCGGGCGACGGCCCGCACGGCGTCTTCCGTCCCGTGCATGAAGTCCGCCCCGCCGCCGCCGTGGACGTGCATGTCCACGAAGCCGGGCAGGACGAGCAGGCCGCGCGCGTCGATGTCCGCCGGGCGTGGCCGGAATGATGGTCCGTCGGCGCAGACCTCGGCGATCAGGCCGCCGTCGATGACCAGGGCGCCGCCGGTCAGCACGGCGTCGGGGGTGACGATGTCGCCGTGGATGGTGGGCATTTCCCCCTGTTCGCTTTCGCCGCCGCCGTTTCCTGCCGCCGGGCTGTGGCCGCTTTGAGCAACGGCATGGCCTCGATTGATGCCGTTTTGGGTATGATGCAGTATCCGTCCGCCGCCCACAGAAAGGCGCCCCCATGAAACGTCAGCGCGTCGTCACGATCCTGCTCGCCGTTGCCTGTGTCGTCCTCGCCGGGGTCACGCTCCGGGAGTTCTCCGTCCCAATCGTCGGCCCCGCGTCGGCCCAATCCGGCGGCGACGCCGCGCCCGACTTTGGGTCCCTCAAGCCCGCGTCGGCGCCCGTCCGCAAAGCGGCGGCGGCGGCGGTCCGCGCCCAGTTGGACGCTTTCAAGAAAGACGACTACCGCGCCGCCGTGAAGTACCAGAGCAGCGCGCTGAAAGGGAACTTCCCCTCCATCACGCAGTTCCGGCAGATGATCACGACCACTTATCCTGAGTTCGCGCACTACAAGACCGTGCTGTTTAAAGATGTCCGCATGGACGCGACGGGCCGGCACGTCCTGGCGCAGGTCACGCTCACCGGGCAGGACGGCGTGACCCTGAACGCGGTCTACATGATGGTGCGCGAGAACGGTGGCTACAAAGTCGACGGCGTCGCGGGCGGCGGGCGCACGCCCCTGCCCGCCGCGCCGGGCGTCAGCGTCGACTCGTAAGTCGCCCGGTGGCATGAAAAAGACCGCAACGCGACTGTATGACCCCCGTCACGCCGGGGACGCGGACGTGGTCGGCATCGGCGACGACTTGAGTCCCGAGACACTCGCCCTCGCCTACGCGCACGGCATCTTCCCCTGGCCGATGGACGGCCCGCCGCTGCTCTGGTTCTGCCCCCGCGAGCGCGCCGTCATCGACTGCGACGCCCTGCACGTCCCGCAAAGCCTGGCGAAACTCCGCCGCCGCAGCCCGTTCACCTTCAGCATCGACCGGGCGTTCGATGCGGTCGTCGCGGGGTGTCAGGCGGCAAGGCGGCCCGGCCAGCCGGGGACCTGGATCACGCCCGAGATGCGGGCGGCGTATGGGGAACTGCACCGCGCGGGCGGGGCGCACAGCGTGGAAGCCTGGGACGAGAACGGCGATCTGGCGGGCGGCCTGTATGGAGTCGCGGTCGGCGGCGTTTTCACGGGCGAAAGCCTGTTCTACCGCCGGAGCAACGCCTCCAAGCTCGCCCTGCTGTTCCTCATCGACCACCTCGCCGCGCGCGGCCTCCGTTGGCTCGACATCGAGACCATGACGCCGCACATGGAAGCCCTGGGCGCGCATCTGATCCCCCGCGCCGCGTTCCTGGACCGCCTGGACGCGGAACAAAGGCGCGGCCTGCGATTGTTCGGCAGCCCAGAGCTGTAATCACTCTCCACCATGCCTGAGTATGTCGGGTGGGATTATGGCCGCAGGAGCATCGCACATTCGCCCGGCAAGTTCCACCATGCTTGGAATTCGCTCAGAGATTTGCTTGCGTAAGTGCCGGTGGCTGGATCCATATATGTCACTCGCTCTTCAGTGTCTTGGCCGGTTGTAAACTCGGTGATGACGACAGCATGGCTACCGAGGAGTTCCACAAGTGGATTAGGGTTGGCAATGGTAACAATTATAGGTTCATCATTTTCCATAACTGCCTCCCGGATGGCATCCCATTCGCCTTCAAGAGAGATGACCTCGTACTCACCCCGCTCCTCCTGCAAGGAGATACGCAGACTTACCATGCTGTCATCCCAACGACAAGCGCCCCCTGAAAGAACCTGGCACCAGTCCGCTACTTGATCCATACTGATGTCAGAGCAGCCCCAGTACTCCAGCACACAAAGAACAGCCGTTGGCAAGCAACTCCATTCCGTCTGCTGCTGTCCAAGCGGAAAGTTCTCGATCATGTACCCGCCTGAAGTTGGACGCGCAGCCCTTCCACATCTGTCAAAACATCGCCGTTCTGATTGACCACAAGTTCGGCTTCTCTCGTCCGCCCAAGATGATCGTGCAACGGAATGCGCCAGCCGTCCTCACGCGCTTCCGGCAACCCGAGCAGAAGACCGTCACTGATGTTCCGGGTCACCCAAGTCAACGCAATCCCTCGAACGGCATACGTCAGCAGTAAGTCTTCCGCACGCTGCCGCAATTGCGGCTCCACCTGCGGCCAGATTGAAGTCCCAACTATGTCACTAATTAAGTCCTTGTTTCGTACACGGGCAAACTCGCTCGGGAAGGCAGCCAAGACTTCGTTCTGGATCTGCTGAGCAAGTTGGCGTTTATATGTGTCCAGCCAAGGCCGCAAATCCTTTGCGTCATAAGCATCGAGCCAGGATCGGAAGCGATACTCTCGTTCCTCCCGCCGACGGGGGACGCGCAGAGAAGTATCGCTCAGGATATGCTGTTCCACCTGCGCGATCGCGTCTGAAACTGCGGCCTGCATCCGTGCAGCCGTTTCCGGTCTAGAAAGCCATACCCTGAGTGCCTGAATCGGGGCCGCGACATCGGGAAGCATTGTAGGCATTACGGGACCTCCATCTTCAATTATACCATTCCCCCTAAACGCCCTTCCATCTGCGGCGCAACAGATCGCCCGTCGGGGCGCTGGAGTGTGTAGCCCTTCAGCGGCATAGTATGCGTGATGTCCAGCGGGAAGGCAAAGAAGCCGTTTTCCACTTCGTCCAGGGGCTGATAGGGATTTCTCCCGACCCCGATCTTTCACTCCCGCGCGTCCACCGGGTAGCCCATGCCCGAAAGGGCGGCGGCGATGCGCGCGCCGTGGGCGGCGTCGCGGACCTCGATGAGCAGCTCGACGGCGGTCATGCCGAGCGCGACGCGGGGGCTGAGGCGGTCGTGGTTGACGGTGACGACGCTGCCGCCCTCGTCGGCGACCACGCCGAGCAGGCGGACCAGGCCGCCGGGGCGGTCGTCGCAGGCGGTCAGCAGGTGGACGTAGCGGCCCTGCAGGAGCATCTCCCGCTGCGTCAGGTCCGCCAGCGTCAGGGCGTCGATGTTGCCGCCGCAGAGAATCACGGCGGTCTTGCCGGCGGCGGGCGTCCTGCCGGCCAGCAGGGCGGCCAGCCCCGCCGCCCCCGACGGCTCCACGACCACCTTGGCGCGCTCCAGCAGCAGCAGGATGGCCTGAGAAACGGCGGTGTCGGGGACGGTCACCACGTCGTCGGCGTACTTCTGGATGTGCCGGAACGTCCGCGGCGAGGGGGCCTTGATGGCGATGCCGTCGCAGATGGTGCGGACGGGGTCCGAGCGCTCCACCAGCGCGCCCGCGCGGAACGACCGCGCCGCCGTGTCCGCGCCCTCGCTCTGCACCCCGATCAGCCGCACGTCCGGGCGATGCTCTTTGATGGCCGTCGCCACCCCCGCGAACAGCCCGCCGCCGCCGATCGGGACAATGACCGTCGCCACGTCGGGGACGTCTTCGAGCAGTTCCAGCCCCAGTGTCCCCTGCCCGGCGATGATGTCGTCGTCGTCATACGCGCTGACATAGACCGCGCCCGTCTCGTCCGTGAACGCCCGGCATGCCGCCACGGCGTCGTCGAAGCCGGCCCCGGCCAAAATCACGCGCGCGCCGTAGCCTTCCGTGGCTTTGATCTTGGCGATGGAGGCGAACTGCGGCATGAAGACGGTCGCCGTGACGCCGAGCCGATGCGCCGCCAGCGCGACCCCCTGGGCGTGGTTGCCCGCCGAGGCCGCCGCCACGCCGCGCGCGCGCTCGTCGGCGGTCAATCGGGCCATCTTGTACGTCGCCCCGCGTATCTTGAACGACCCCGTGCGCTGGAAGTTCTCGGCCTTGAAGACCAGGTCGGCCCGATCGGGGTGTCCGGCCACGCGCTTGGCGATGCCGTCACTGGTCAGAATGGGCGTGTGGTGCGCCACGCCGCGCACGACGGACACGGCGTTCTGGATGTCTTCGAGTGTGACCATCGGCTCTCCCCTGTTGCCTCGCAGCCTTTACTATACTGCGCGGCTGGGGCGAAGTCAACCCGGACGTTTTCCTTTGCAGCCAGGGCAGTCGCATATGGAGAGCAGGCACGGCGCGGAAAGAGGGCAGGCACGGGGGAAGAAGGGCAGGCACGGGGGCCTGCCCCTACGGGAGACCGACACCGTCATGTAGGGGCGGCCCCCCGTGGCCGCCCGCCCTCCATCCATAGC
>CAXUCQ010000285.1:0-2314 GCA_964249295.1 uncultured Armatimonadales bacterium
GACGAGGCACGGGTGCCACAGAAAAAATCCGCTTCACGGCCCCGTGAGTTCCCCGGGGTTCGTCCTAATCACTCTTCGCCGTGCCGGTCGCGGCGTCTTTGAGCTGGAAGTAGCTCTGCAGCATCGCGCGGGCGATCTTGCCGGCGGTGTCCGCGCCGTGTCCGCCGTGCTCGACGATCGCGGCGATGGCGATGGTGGGGTGGTCATACGGGGCGAAGCAGATGAACAGGCCGTGCGTCTTGCTGTTGCCGTGGACCTGCGCCGAGCCGGTCTTGGCCGCCACGGCGATCCCCTTGAAGTCCACGCACCGGCCCGTCCCGGCCAGCACCGTCTGGCGCATCCCCCGGCGGACCGCTTCCAGGTTGGCCGGGCTGACCGGGACGTGGCGGACGACCGTGCGCGTGTTCTGCAGGATGACGCGCCCCGTGCCGCCCGCCGTGACCTTCTGGACGACGAAGGGACGCAGCACGTCCCCGCCGTTCGCCAGGGCGGCCGTGACGCGGGCCATCTGCAGCGGCGTCGTCAGCACGTCGCCCTGCCCGATGGACATGTGCAAGGTGTCGCCGCCGAACCACTGGTCGAACGCCGGCCCGTAGCGGTGAAAATGCTTCGCTTTCCAAGCCGGGGAGGGGATGGAGCCGATGTCCTCGGAGGGCAGGTCGATGCCCGTCTTCTCGGCCAGACCGAACGCCTTGGCGTAACCCGACATCTGGTCCGGGCCGATCTTCTGGCCCGCGATGTAGAAAAAAACGTCGCACGAGACGGCGATGGCGCGGTAAAAGTCGACACTGCCGTGCGTCTGCCAGCAGCCGAACCGGGCGCGGCCCAGGTGATACGAGCCGGGGCAGTAGGCGACCGAACGGGTGCTGATCGCCCCCGTCTGCAGGCCGGCGGCGGCGATCACGGGCTTGAACGTCGAGCCGGGCGGGTACATCGCGTCCAGCGTGCGGTTGATCAGCGGGTGGGCCGGGCTGTCGTGCAGCGGCGCCCAGTCGGCGGGCCGGATGCCCGTGGCGAACCTGTTCGGGTCGTAGGACGGGTTGGAGACCATCGCCAGGACGCCGCCGGTGCGCGGGTCGATGGCGACCGCCGCGCCGGTGAACTTGTGCTCGCGCATCACCCGCTCCGCCGCCGCCTGGACGCCCGTGTCGAGGGCCAGCGTGACCGTGCCGCCGGGGACGGCGGAGGCCGTGTCCAGCGTCCGCACCCGCCGCCCGCGCGCGTCGATCTGGACATCCGTGCCGCCGGGGACGCCCCGTAGGTAAGACTCATACTCGCGCTCGACGCCCGTCTTGCCCAGGAAGTCGTCGCTGAAATAGCCGACCGTCCGCTTGAGCTTCCACTCGTCCGGGTTGATGCGGCCCATCGTGCCGAGCAGGTGCGCGGCCAGGCTGCCCTTCGGGTACCAGCGCACCGGCTCGGGGCTGGTGCTGACGCCCGGCAGGAAGGGGCGGTTCTCCTCCACCTGCGTGACGACCGACATCGGCACGTCCAGGGCGACGCGCAGAGGGTCATAGGGATTCTGCTGGCCGTCCTGGAACGTCTGCCGGATGTCCGCCGGCGTCTGGCGGAGCAGGAGGGCGAGACGACTCAGGACGGCGGGGTTTTTCAGGATGTCCGGCGTCGCGTAGACCGCGAAGCGGGACCGATTGACGGCCAGCAGGACGCCGCTGCGGTCCGTGATCGTGCCGCGCGGGGCGCGCGTTCGGATGCGCCGGGCCTGGTTCGCGGCGGCGGCCTCCCGGAAGTCGTCGCCGTGGGCGATCTGGAGGAACCACAGGCGCGCGACCAGCCCTAGGAAGAGCAGCGCGATCAGGACACCGAACACACGCGCTCTGGCGATGAACGTGCTCTGCTCATCGAACTCGGGGCGCAGGGTACTGGGCCGTGCGGGGAAACCCAGCGGGGGCTTGGGCGAGGTCATCATGGCCTTGGACGACCCTCTGCTAGTGTTCGCCGGGCGGCGGTTTGTACATCTGGCTGTAGGAGTGCGGCTCGGTCCCCTTCACATAGCTTCTCTCGACGGACTCAGGCGTCCACTGCGTCGCCAGCTTGCCGTCATCCGGGTTGATGCGCACCGTCACATAGTCCTGCTTGGGCTCAGGCGCCTCGGCGCGGCGGCGCGGCGCGTCCGAGGACCCCGTGTCGCCGTCCGCGTCCGGCGCGGCGTCCGTCCCAGCCCCGGCGTCGGTCGGCGTCGTGTCGCGGTGATGCCGCCGGTGGCGCGGGACGGGGGCGGCGTCCGGGCCGGCATGATCGTCGCCGCCGTCCGGCGCGACAGCGTCCGCCTCGCTAAGCTCGAGATGCGCGGCAG
>CAXUCQ010000285.1:2324-4552 GCA_964249295.1 uncultured Armatimonadales bacterium
GTCCGGCGCGTTCTCTCCATACTGGGGCGACATCACCGTGGGGGCGGTACCCGCCTGGAACGTCTCCTGGTGTGAGTGCGGGGAGCCGGGCGGGGCGAGCAGGCCCGTATCATCGTCCACGGTGGCTGATGTCGTGCCGTCGGGGTTATC
Source organism: uncultured Armatimonadales bacterium (assembly GCA_964249295.1). GTDB lineage: Bacteria > Armatimonadota > Armatimonadia > Armatimonadales > Capsulimonadaceae > CAZZVX01. The sequence goes on from CAXUCQ010000285.1 coordinate 2,475, forward strand.
CATCCGGTCCGTGACCGCCGGGGCGGGGCCGCTGTCGGCACCGTCGCCCCCGGCGTCCTCGCGGCGACGATGCCGGTAAGATCGATCCCGGCGCGTCGGGACGGCCTGCCTGCTTTCCGTGATCGCGGCGTCGGGGTTGGCGATCTGTGCGGGCTGGGCCTTCGGCGCGGGCTTGTTCCGGGCCGCTTCTTTGGCCAGGGCCTTCTGGTAGATCGGCAGGCCCCCCAGCATGAAGTCGCGCCAGATCGGGGCGCAGATGCTCATGCCCCAGGCGCGGCGTCCCATCGCCTCGCCGTAAGAGTCCTGCCCCGTCTTGGCGTTGTGGAGCGGGTGGCCGGCCCAGACCGCGCAGACGAGCTGCGGCGTGTAGCCGACGAACCAGACGTCTTTGTGGCCCTGGGTCGTCCCGGTCTTGCCGCGCGCCTCGGGGACGTCCGCGACCGGCTTGCCCGTGCCGTCCGTGACCACGGCCCGCAGCATGTCGTCGAGCTGCGCGACCGTGCTGGACTTCAGCACACGGGTCTCGACAGCCGGCGGAATGTCCTCAATCGTCTTGCCGTCGATGTCGGCGATGCGCGTGAACGGCGTCGGGACCGGGTGGTTGCCGCCCGACGCGATGGTCGCGTAGGCGTCGGCCATCTCCAGCGGCGTCACCCCGCTCGACCCGAGCGCGAGCGACAGCACCGGGGCGAGCGGCGACGTGACGCCCATGATGCGGGCGTAGCGGATCGCCGTCTTCGGCCCGAGCAGATCGAGGACTTTGACGGCGGGGACGTTGATGGACTGCGCCATGGCCTCCCGCAGACCGACCCGGCGGTACGACCAGCCGCTGTCGTCCTGGGGCGTCCACAGCTTCCCGCCCAGATGGAACGACACCGGCGCGTCATAAACGGTCGTGTTTTCCGTGACGACGTTGCTGTCGATCGCGGCGGAGTAGACCACGGCCTTGAACGACGACCCCGGCTGGCGGCGGCCGTTCGCGGCGATGTTGAACTGGCTCTGCTTGTAGTCCACGCCGCCCACCATCGCCTTGATCTCGCCGGTCTTCGGGTCCAGGGCGACCAGGGCGCCCTGGGTGACGCCGTAGCCGCCGACGTTGGCGATGCCGTTGCGGACCGCGTCTTCCGCCACCTGCTGCATGGGCCAGTTCAGCGTGGTCTCGACCTGCATGTTGCCGTCCAAGAGCGCCTTCGGGCCGTACCGCTTCTTCAACTGCTCGACGACGTAGTCGACGAAATAATGCGCGTGGTAGATCTCGCTGCCCTGGGCGGGCGGCTTGGGGGCGGCGAGGTGGATAAACTCGGCCCTGGCCTGGGCGCACTGCGGCGGCGTGATGTAGTGCTGCGCGAGCATGTTGTCCAGCACGATGTCGCGCTGCGCCTCGGCGGCCTTTTTGTCCTTGTACGGGTTGAAAAAGGTCGGGCGATTCGGCAGGCCGGCGAGCAGGGCGCATTGGGCCAGGTCCAGTCTGCCCACGTCCTTGCCGAAGTAGGTCTGCGCCGCCGCCTCGACGCCGTAGGTCCCCTGGCCGTAGCTGACCTGGTTCAGATACATCTCCAGGATGCGCTGCTTGGTGTAGCTCTTCTCGATCTGGTTGGCGACGACCCACTCGTGGACCTTGCGCTGGACGCTCTTCTCGCGGGTCAATCCCTCGACGCCCATGTTGCGGGCGAGCTGCTGCGTGATCGTGCTGCCGCCCTGGCCCTTCAGGTCGCCGCTCCTGATGTTGCGGAACAGCGAGCGCCCGATGCCCTGGAAATCGACGCCGGAATGCTGGTAGAAGCGCTTGTCCTCAAAGGCGACGGTCGCGTTCAGCAGGTCTTTGGGCATCTGCTCGATCGGCACGACGCGGCGGTTCTCGACAAACATCCGCGCCAGCAGTGTCCCGTCCGAGGAGTAAATCAGCGTCCGGCCCGGCGGGTCGAAAGACAGATCGATGGACGCGGGCGCGTTGCGCAGCTGCAGCCCTAGAAAGACCATGAACGTGATGATCGCCACCAGCACCAGCAAAAGAACCGCCTGGAAGCCTGTGACGATGGCCCGCCACACAGGGCTGCGCCGCTTCAGGGGCGGGCGGC
>CAXUCQ010000286.1:0-4544 GCA_964249295.1 uncultured Armatimonadales bacterium
CGACGGGCTTGTGGCGGGCGATGCGCTTCTGGAGCAGCTTCTCGATGGCGGCCAGGTCGGCTTCTTCGTCGGGGCTGACCAGGGAGATTCCCGCGCCGGGGCTGCCGGCCCGGCCCGTGCGCCCGATCCGATGCACGTAGTCCTCGGGGACGTGGGGCAGCTCGTAGTTGATGACGTGGGGCAGTTGGTCGATGTCGAGGCCGCGCGCGGCGATGTCGGTGGCGACCAGGACGCGGGCCGCGCCCGCCTTGAAGTCGGCCAGGGCGCGGGTCCGCTGCGGCTGGCTGCGGTCCCCGTGGATGGCGGCGGCGGCGATGCCCGCGCGGCCCAGCTGCTTCGCCAGCCGGTCCGCGCCGTGCTTGGTGCGGGTGAAGACCAGGGCCTGCGGGACCTTGTGTTCGGCCAAAAGATGAATCAGCAGGTCGCGCTTGTGTTCCTTGATGGACGGGTAGGCGGACTGGGTGACGAGCGCGCTTTCCAGGGTCTCGCGCGGGACCTCGACGCGGGCGGGCGCGTTGAGCAGGCCGTCGGCGAGGGCCTTGATCTCGGGGGAGAACGTCGCCGAGAACAGCAGGTTCTGGCGGCGGGGCGGGAGCAGGGCCAGCACTTTTTTGATGTCGCGGATGAAGCCCATGTCCAGCATCCGGTCGGCCTCGTCGAGCACGAAGATCTCGACGCGGCTCAGGTCGACCGTGCGCTGCCCGACGTGGTCGAGCAGGCGTCCGGGCGTGGCGACCAGGATGTCCACGCCGCGCCCCAGGGCGGCGATCTGCGGGTTGATGTTGACGCCGCCGAAGACGACGGCGCTGGTCAGTTTGACGTGTTTGCCATACGTCTGGACGCTTTCCTCGACCTGGGCGGCCAGCTCGCGCGTGGGCGTCAGGATCAGGGCGCGGACGGCCCCGCGCGGCAGCTTGGGCGCGGGCGCGTCCAGCAGCCGCTGCAGCAGGGGCAGGGTGAACCCGGCGGTCTTGCCCGTCCCGGTCTGCGCCCCGGCGAGCACGTCGCCGCCCTTTAATATGACGGGGATGGCCTGGGCCTGCACGGGGGTGGGAGTCGTGTAGCCCGCGTCGGCGACGGCGCGGAGCAGTTCGGCGCGGAGGCCGAGCGTGTCGAAAGTCAGAGGCGTGTCGGAAGTCAAAATAGGGTCGTCTCCTGGGACCGTCCTGCGACCGCGATGGGGCGGCGTCCGGCTCAGGGTGAGTGTCGAATGGGTGTGGTCGCGGAATGCCGGCGTGCGCTGCCCCTATTGTACCCTAAGATGGCGGCGGCTTGGGAGAGACTCTCCGGGACAGTGCCTTTCGCCGACGATTTTGACACGAATGCGAAACAACACAGCGAACCCAGATGAGCAGGGATGCCGGCAATCCCTGCGATACCCCGCAGAGAAAGAGGCGCGACCCGTCCGGCTCCGTGATGCCGGCGGCACGGCGGGTTTTCCGCCCCGCCCTTGACAGACAGGCCGTTTTGGGCCATAATAAACTCACGTTCGAAAAATTGGGGCGGAAAAATACAAGGCGGTCACCGAAGGGTGAGCCGCTTTTTTTGTCGCCTGCCTCCTCACGCCGCAGGCGGCGGACGGCCTTCGTCCAGAAACAGCTTCCGTCCCAGGACCGCCCCCTGAAAACGCTTCTAGGAATTGCATGAACGACCCGCGAAACCCGTCCCGTCCGCTCCGGCGGCTCGTCCTGGGGCTGCTCCTCCTCACTCTTCTGCTGCCGTCCGCCCGGCCCGCGTCCGCCCAGCGCGAAGACCGGACGCTGACCGACGGCTGGAAATTCCTGGGCGGCCCCGCCGCCGATCCGCCCGGCGTGCCGCTGGACCTCGCGCAAGGGCGCTGGAAGCTCAGCGCCCGCCCCGGCGCGGAACAGGCCGCCGTGACCCGGCCCGACTTCGACGACAGCGCCTGGGGACACCGGCAGCCCCACATCGGCGACCACGACTTTGTCTGGTTCCGCATCGCCCTGCCGGCGTCCGACGCCCCCCGCCCCGTCCTGCACTTCGGCTGGGTCGGCGGCAGCGCTACGGTGTACCTGAACGGCCAGAAATTGGCCCAGCACGAGGGCTACGCGGACTCGTTCGACGTGCCGCTGGGCGACGCCTGGCGGCCCGGCGGGCCGAACGTCCTGGCGATCTTGGTGGGGAGCCTCGCCTTCACCGACGACATCGGCCCCACGAGCCTGCGCGACGGCGACATCCCGATCCCTGCCGTTTCGGACCAGTGGCAGGCCGTCTCCGTCCCGCACACGTGGGACGCCCAGGACGGGCAGGACGGCGTGCCGGACCCGCGGCGGGGGCCGGGCTGGTACGAGCGCCCGCTGGGCGTGCCGGCGTCGTGGCGGGGCCGCCGGGTCTTTCTGCGCTTCGAGGGCGCGTCCCTGGTGGCCGATGTGTATGTCAACGGCCGGCACCTGGGGCAGCACCGGGGCGGCTTCGGCGCGTTCTGCTTCGAGGTCACGCCCGCGCTGCGCTTCGACGGGCGGGACGACCTCCTGGTGCGCGTGGACAACGCCGTGACCGCCGATGTCGCGCCGCTGTCGGGCGACTTCACGGTCTTCGGCGGGCTGTACCGGCCCGTGCATCTCTTCGCCACCGACCCCGTGTGCGTCAGCCCGCTGGACTTCGCCTCGCCGGGCGTGTATCTGACGCAGACGGCGGTCGGTCCTCAGCGGGCGACCGTGTCGGTCCGAACGCTGGTCTCGAACGGGCTGGGCGGCGCGGCCCCGGTGCGCGTCGAAACGCGGGTCGCCGACGCCGCCGGGATGGTGGTCGCGGAGGGAAGCGCCGATGCAGTCGTCGCGCCGGGCGAGACGCGGGCCGTGACCCAGGCCGTGAGCATCGCCGCGCCGCATCTGTGGCAGGGCAGGGCCGACCCGTACCTGTATTCGGTGACCGTGCGCCTGCGGCGCGGCGATTCGGTCGTGGACGCCGTCACGCAGCCGCTGGGCCTGCGGACGGTCGCCATCACGGACCGGGACGGCTTCCTGCTCAACGGCATCCCCTACCCCGTCCACGGCGTCAGCCGCCACCAGGAGCGGCAGGGCGAGGGCTGGGCGATCCGCGCCGCCGACCAGGCCGAGGACGAGCGGCTGATCCTCGAGATGGGCGCGACGGCGGTCCGCCTGGCGCACTACCCGCAGGCCGACGACTTCTACGACCTGTGCGACCGGGACGGCCTGCTGCTGTGGACCGAGATCCCGCAGGTCAACGAGATTCGGTTGACGCCGGCCTTTGAGGCGAACGCCGAGCAGCAACTGCGCGAGATGATCTGCCAGCACTACAACCACCCCAGCGCGGCCTGGTGGGGGCTGTTCAACGAGTTGTCCGGCCCGTACACCCGCTCGGCGGTGCCGGAGCTGGAACACCTGAAGGCCGTCGCCCATTCGCTGGACCCGTCGCGCCCCGTCGTCGGCGTGACCTACGAGGGCGTGTACCCCATCGGACACGTCCCGGACCGGCTCGGGTTCAACACCTACCCCGGCTGGTACACCCCCGACCGCCCGGCGGACCGCCTGAGCCGCACCGTGGCGGCGATCTCCCGGACGGTGGGCCACCGCATCGCGGTCAGCGAGTACGGCGCGGGCGGCAGCCCGGACCAGCACCAGGAGGGGCGGCTGCGGCAGCCGCAGGCGGGCGGCGTGTTCCACCCCGAGGAGTGGGAGACGTTCGTCCACGAGCGGGACTGGGCGCAGCTCGCCCGCAACCCGCACGTCTGGGGGACGTTCGTGTGGACCATGTTCGACTTCGCGTCGGCCGGCCGCCGCGAAGGCCCCGTGTTCGGCCTGAACGACAAGGGCCTGGTGACGCACGACCACAAGCTGCGCAAGGACGCTTTTTTCTTCTACAAGGCCAACTGGAACCCCGCGCCGATGGTCTATATCGCGTCCCGCCGCCTGACGCCCCGTTCGCTGCCGGTCACCGAGGTGCAGGTCTTCTCGGACTGCCCGCAGGTCACGCTGCGCGTCAACGGCGCGTCGCTCGGCCCGGCGCTTGCCGACGACGTCCACGTCTTCCGCTGGGAGGGCGTGCGCCTGCAGCCGGGCGTCAACCGGGTCGAGGCGGTCGGGCAGGCCGGGGGCGGGGCCGTCAGCGACGAGTGTACGTGGGTGCTGCAATCACCTGACGGCGGCGGCTAGGCGCGGCCCCCGGCCCGCCGGCCACTGGCGGGGGAGTTCGTTTTCGCATTTTTCGCGTTGTTTGTCGCTTCGGCGTCCCTTTCCGCCCCCGAAAGATCCCCAAGAACCCACCTCCTTGCTTCGTCACAGGAACCCGCCTCCTTGCTTCGTTCGTTCCTCACTGCGCAGGGGTCCTCCCGCCCTCCGGGTCTGCCGGTGCAGATGCGGGAGGACAGGGCTGTGCAGACTCGGAAGGCTGTGCGGACGCGATGGCTTGAAGCGTCCGGGTGTGTCTGTCGTCTTAACAGACAACACTTGTCTAGTATACCCGAAGATGCGCGTGTGAGCGATCCGTGTCGGACAGATTGGGATTTTCTATGGTCAGCCTTTCGCGCCGGGGGCGGGAGGAACAGGGCCGCGCCGGGGGCG
>CAXUCQ010000287.1:0-4516 GCA_964249295.1 uncultured Armatimonadales bacterium
CGCATTGATCAGGCCGTCTTGATAAACAACGCTCGCCCCGAGCCGTTCGAAGACGCCGCGCAGGGGGACGAACACCCGCCCGGCCTGTTCGATCGGCGGCTGGCCGAACGTGACGGGGCTGCCGTCGACCACCACGGCCACGCTGGCGGCCTGCGCGTGAGCCGCTCCGCCGTGAAACACGGCACAGGCCGCACAGATGACCGATGCGCTCACGGCCCTCCGAGTCGATTTTCCCAATTTTGCCTCCTTGCCTCCAGCCGAGCCGCTGCGGGACGACGCGCTGTTTGAGATCACATCGCAAGGAGCGAATCCGGGCGTGCGAAGGTTCCGGGGGCTGTGACAACGGCGGGAACGCTTTGTATGCCATCCAGGTCCGTGAGGCGCTGACCGGGTTGCATTCTGGGGAGCGGCGTGCTATAATACAGGCGCCGCCGGGCGTTCCTCACGGAGAGGTCGCATAGTTGGTCTAGTGCGTCCGCCTCGAAAGCGGATGTGGTCGCAAGGTCACCGTGGGTTCGAATCCCACCCTCTCCGCCACCCCTTCTTCGATCTTCCCTTGGTTCAAAGCGACGTCCGGGCGCGTGGCGCCTGGGTCGTCACGATCCCGACCGGCTCCCGGTTGGTCTCCCGGCCGTTGACGAACGTCACGATGTAGGTGACGCGCTGCAGGCCGGCGTCCGCCGCCGGCGCGTCGGCCATGACTTTCTCCTCCCGCGTCAATTTCTTCTGGACCCGGACGGACAGCAGCAGCGGCATCTTCTGCACGTTGACGGCGTCGCCCGGAGTCAGCCGGTCGATGTCGCGTCCCGTGTTGGCGATGATAAAGTTCGTCAGCGAGATGTGGTTGCGGAGGGCGATCTCCAGGCCCGTGTCGCCGCGCCGGACGACATACGTCCGGCTGGGCGGCGCCGTCCAGAAGTAGGGTGCCGCTGTGTCCGCTGAGGAACGCGCGAGGGCCGCGCTGATGACCCTCGGCTTGATCGTGACGCGCTGGGTGAAACTCGGCTCGCCGACGATGTCGGCGTCCGGCGGCATCTCTGCATAGTGTTCTTTGACACGGTGCAGCGTGTCCGCCGCGAGGGCGTCGGACGGCAGCCCGAGGCTGACCTGCCCGTCCACCAGGATGGCGTAGGCGTGGACGTTCAGCCGCAAAGCCTTCATGATCTTCGCCCGAGCGATCCGCTCCGGGTCGAGGCGGGTGTCGGCCGGCAGGGTCTGCATCTGGACCTTCTCCAGACGGACGATGCTGCCTTCGGGGAACGCGCCGCCGACCTTCGCCCGCTCGGCGTCGGCCAGCAGGCGTTCCGCCGTGGCCGTGTTGCGGACGCTGGCGACGGCGGCCCCGTCGAGCAGGATGGCGACGGGCTGGCCCTGATGCCGGACGTAGAGGAACGCGCCGCCGCCCGCCAGCAGCGCCAGCAGCAGCATCGCCGCGAGCACCTTGAACAGCCGGAGCTGCCTGGTCACGGCATCCAGCGGCGGCGTGGGCGGCGTTCTGTCGGGCGTTTGGGTGGACATGGGCGCGGCTCCCGAAGGGGCAAAAAAGCCCCGCGCTCCGGGTTGGGGAGGGCGGGGCTGCTTGAGAAGACTTAGTCCTGCCAGGGGCGCGGCCCGGCGCTTGCGACTTGGAGGCGCTGGCTCAGGTCGCTCAGGCCGCGCTGCAGCTGCGGGTCGTTCTGCACGTCGTAGTCGGCATCTGGGTGCGCCCGGAAAAAGGCGAACTCTTTGCGCGTTTGGTCGTCGGTGAACTTCACGACCTCGTTGGGGATGATGCCCTTGTGGTTGATGTCGTTCCTGTGCGCCGTGTAGTAGTGCTGGGTCGTGATGGCGACGGCGGAGCGGTCGGGCAGCGGCATGATCGTCTGCACCAGGCCTTTGCCGAACGTCTTTTCGCCGATCAGCGTCCCGGACGCAGTGTCCTTGATCGCGCCGGAGACGATCTCCGCCGCGCTGGCGCTGTTGCCGTTGACCAGGACGACCAGCGGGAACTGCAGGTGGTGGCGGTGTTCGTCCTGGAGCACGTCCAGGTGTTCCATCGTGTCCATCGTCTCGGTTTTGCTCTTGATCCAGACGATCGGGCCGGAGGGGACGAAGCGGCTGGCGACCTGCTGCGCGATGTCGAGCAGCCCGCCGGGGTTGTCCCGCAGGTCGAAGACGAGGGCGCGCATCCCCTGGGACTGCAGATCGCGCAGGGCTTGATCGACCTGGATGTCGCTTTCCTCATTGAACTGGAGCAGGCGGATGTAGCCGATTTTGCGCGACGGGTCGATCATGGCGTGCTGCACGATCTCCTGCTCCACGACGCCGCGAGGGATCGTGATGACCTTGGTCTGCGCGCCGCGCAGCAGCGTCAGCGTCACGCTCGTGTTCGGCTCGCCCCGGATAAGCTTGACGACGTCGGTGTCCGGCTTTTTCAGAGTCGAGTGGCCGTCGACCTTGAGGATGATGTCGCCGTTCATGACCTTGGCTCTCAGTGCCGGGCTTTTCGGCATGACGCGGACGACGTAGACCTGGTTCGCCTTGTTCGTCCCCAGCAGGGCGCCGATGCCGACGAACTCGCCCTGGTTCTCGTCCATCATCTCTTTGTAGGCGGTGGGGTCGAGGAAACGCGTGTAGCGGTCTTTCAGTGCGCCCATCATGCCCCGGATGCCGTTGTAGGTGATCTGCGTCGTGTCGATGTCTTTGGGGATGTAGGCGCGGGCGACGGACAGATGCACCGGCGTGCCGTGCCGCAGCACGGTCATCTGCACCGTCGTGCCGGGGTCGCCCCACAGCAGGTTGTTGGCGTCGATCTCCGACAGCTTCGCAGCGTCCTGGCCGTCCACGCCGGCGAGGACGTCGCCCGGCAGCACGCCGGCCTGCGCGGCGGCGCTGTCGGGCAGCACCTTCGCCACGGCGATCTGGTCCTGCTTGTTCGATGTCAGCACGACCCCGATCCCGCCGAAGTGTCCTCCGTTTTCTTTGACGCCGTAGTAGTTGTTCTGCAGCGTCTTGAGCACGTCGCCGTAGGTCTCATAAGGCGTGTACTCGTCGTCCTGGCCGTGCGCGGCGGACAGCACGGCGGCGTCGAGCCGCGCCGGCACCAGGCTGAGGACGCTTCGGAGAGACTGCGCGTCGTGGACCGCGCGGAAGTCGCGGCAGGTCACACCGCCGACAAAGGCAATGCCGAGAAGGGCCGCCGTGCCGACGGCCTGACCGAGATATCGTCCAATGGGCATCGAGAGAGTCCTTACTGATTTTGCTGGCCTGTTAAGGCATCTGGGCCACCCGGCCCGACAATTCCATCATGGCACGGTCCAGCGGGCTGTCCGCCCCCGGCGCGTCCGGCACGGCCATGTCCGGCTTGATGCCGACGCCGCCGAAGTCCGCCCTGGAGGCGGTCTGAAACTGGCCGACGGTCATCGTGAAGCCCGATCCGTCGCGCAGGGCGACGGGCTTGACGTCCGCATCGTCGCCGAACGTCGGGGAGCCGATCAGCTTCGCGCCGCCGTCGTGGAGCGCCGCCGCGAGCATCTCGGCGACGTCCGCCGTGCCGCCGTTGACGAGGACGATGACGGGGCCGTTGACCGCCTTTGCCGGCGTCACCGGGAGGGGCGTGTCGCGGCCGCCTTTGCCCAGTTGGTAGCCCAATGTGCTGACCGTCGACAGCTTGGCGGCGATCAGGGAAGCGGCGTCCGTCGAGTCGCCCGCCGCGTCCCGCAGGTCCAGCACAAGGCCTTTCGTGTCCGTCCCCATGGATGCCAGGGCCGCGGCGAATGCCGCGCCCGTGTCGGCGCTCAGACGGTTGATCTTGAGGTAGCCGACGCCGCCGGTCAGCGTCTTGCCCGCGACCGGCGCGATCGTGGTCTCGGCGACGGGGGTGAGCGTGACCGTCAGCGGCGCGGCCTGTGCGGGGCGGGTGACCAGCAGCGTCAGCGGCTTGGCGTCCGCCGTCGTCAGCTTGGTCTCGTCCTGCGCCAGCGTCAGGCCGTTGTCGAGCTTTTTCTGGAGGGTGTCGATCAGCTTGTTCAGCGCCACGGGGTCGTTCTTGTCCTGGACGGCTTTGAGCTGCTTCGCCTCGGCGGAGACAAGGTCGTAGGTGGCGATCCACTGGCCGTTGATGTCCGTGATGACATCCCCGGTCTGCAAGCCGGCGGCTGCGGCGGGGCCGCCGGGCAGCGGCGACACCACGGTCAGTTCATAGGAGACGTTGTCCGGGTGGGCTTTGTCGCGCGTCGGGTCGTCCGCCGTCTTCGGCACGATCTTGGTGCGGACGGCGAGCACGGCGCCGATGCCGGCGTACTGTCCCTTCGCCTCGCGCTGGATTTCGGCGAACTCGGCCGGCTCGAAGAACCGCGAGTCGGGGTCCTGGAGCGAGGCGATCATCGCCGCCGCCGCGCCGTGGCCGAGCTTGGAGTCGTCGGGGACGCCTTCGACGTAGTTGCGCTTGAGCAGCAGGTAAATCTGCTGGAACGTCGCCGCCGGGCTGTCCCCGTTGATGTCGTCTCCCGTATAGAGAGCAGACGGCGACAGTCCC